>DATIED010000692.1:0-4354 GCA_035455965.1 Spongiibacteraceae bacterium | reverse complement strand
CGTCAGCGATTTCGCCGGCACCGAACATCAGCAAGCGCGCGATCAGGTACGCGAGTTACTGCACAGCCTCGCACGCCACTGCGAAATCACCGCATTGTTTATTTCTGATCCGCTCGAGCGCGAGCTGCCGCCACCGGCACTGTATACGGTGACCGACGGCACTCAGCGAGTGGCGCTCGACAGCGGTGAAAATACTTTGCGCGCACAGCATCGCGCAGCCTTCGAGCAGCGGCTGCAAATGCTGCAACAACTATTTGCCGGCATGGCGATTCCAATGCTCGAAGCCAGTACCGAACAGCCACCATTGGCGTTATTCAGGCAAGGCGCAGCGCGGCGTCGGCGCGGAGCTTCGCGATGAATAATGCGCGTGCCAATAACCCTGCAGCCGCCAGCGCCGATCCGCTCGCGCAATTGCGCGACATTCATTTGCCGCCACCGATCGGCTGGTGGCCACCGGCACCGGGCTGGTGGTTGCTCGGCGTTAGTTTGTTGCTGGCGATCGCGCTGCTTATTTATTTTTTGTGGCGCAGACATCGGCAACGACGCTATCGCCGACTGGCATTGCAGAACGCCAAAGAAATTTATGCGCAATGGCAACAGCACGGCGATCGGCTCGCTTTTATTCAAGCGTTGAATCGATTGCTCAAGCAGACCGCGCTGGTCGCTTTTCCACAGCAATCGATAGCGGCGTTGAATGGTGCGGCATGGCTGAGCTTTCTCGATAGCCGCCTGTCGCAACCGCAGTTCAATCGACCCGCCACGCAAATACTGGCCGATGTGTATCAAAGTCATATCGACGAGTTGCAACCGGAAGTTTTGCAGCGCGCCGCCGAATTTTGGTTGCGGAGGCATAAATGTTAGGTTTCGATTATCCATGGGCCGCGCTCCTGGCTCCGCTGCCGCTGTTGATTTATTTTTTATGGCCGCGCGCGCAACAGCAACAGGCTGCGCTGCGCGTACCGTTTTACGCGCAACTGGCCGCTAACGAAACCCTGTTACCGCGCCATGTGCGCAGCCGCGTGCGGTTATTTTCGCTACTGTTGTGGTGGCTGCTATTGATCGCCGCAGCCTGCGGACCGCATTGGCTCGGCGATGCGGTGAGCTTGCCCGCGAGCGGCCGCGATTTAATGCTGGCGGTGGATTTGTCCGGCAGTATGCAAATCGAGGATATGCAAATTCGCGACGAACCGGTGCAGCGCCTGATCGCGGTGAAAACCGTGGTCGACGATTTTCTGCAACACCGGCGCGGCGATCGCGTCGGCCTGATCGTGTTCGGCACGCGCGCGTATGTGCAGGCGCCACTGACTTTCGATCTCGATACGGTCGGCCGTTTTTTACGCGAAGCGCAAATCGGTTTTGCCGGCGAGGAGACCGCCATCGGCGACGCGCTTGGTCTGGCGGTAAAACGCCTGCGCGATCGGCCCGGCGATCGCCACGTTTTAATTTTGCTCACCGACGGTGCCAATACCGCCGGCAATGTGACCCCTGCCGCCGCCGCCAAATTAGCCGCCGACAATCATATCGTGATCTATACCGTTGGCATCGGCGCCGACAGCATGATTATTCCCGGTCCATTCGGCACCAATTTCGGCGCCCGCCGCGTCAATCCCTCGCAAGACCTGGACGAGGACGCATTAAAAAATATCGCCGATACCACCGGCGGTCGCTATTTTCGCGCGCGCAATCCGCAAGAGCTGGCCGGCATCTACCGATTGCTCGATTCGCTCGAACCGGTGGTCGACAATACGCAGACCTACCGCCCGCAAAGCACATTATTTTTCTGGCCACTGGGTGCCGCATTTTTATCGAGTTTAGTTTTCGCCAGCGCCGCCCTGCCCTGGCGTGCGAATTTGCGTGCGGCGAATAATGCCGCGCCAATCAATAATCCGGCACCGCAAAAATGATCGAGCAGCTACAGTTCCTGCAAATACCGCTCTTACAACTACAGCAACTGCAGCATTTGCATTTTTTGCGGCCGCTATGGTTACTGAGTGTGGTGCCGGCGCTCGCACTCGCGTTTGCCTGGTGGCGCAATCCCGGCAGTGGTGCCAACTGGCGGCGCGCGATTGCGCCCGACTTGCTCGAGCATTTATTGGAGACGCGTGTCGAACATCGCCAACGCTGGCCGTGGCTGCTGTTATTGGGTTGGATCCTGGCGGCACTTGCAATGGCGGGACCGACCTGGGAAAAATTACCGCAGCCGGTACTGCAAAAACGCGATGCGTTAGTGATCGTGCTCGATTTATCGTTATCGATGTATGCCGAAGATATCAAACCGTCGCGGCTACAGCGCGCACGCTTTAAAATCATCGATATTCTCAAGCGCCGCGCCGAGGGCCTGACCGGTTTAGTGGCCTATTCCGGCGATGCGCACGTGGTAGCGCCGCTGACCGACGACACTGCCACCATCGCCAATCTGGTGCCGGCACTGGCGCCGGATATGATGCCGAGTTACGGCAGCGATCCGGTCGCCGGCGTCGAGCAGGCGATTCAGTTATTGCGTAACGCCGGTTTCGAACGCGGCCGCATTCTGTTGCTCAGCGACGAAATTACCGATGCGAATATCGAGGCGATCGGTAAGCTGGTCGATGGCGGCCATTGGCAATTATCGATTATGGGCATCGGTACCGAACAGGGTGCGCCGATTCCGCTCGGCAATGGCGATAAAAATAATGAGGGCAGAAATGCCGGCTTTTTAAAGCAACGCAACGGCGACATTGTCGTCGCGCAACTCCACCGCTCGCGCTTTGAAGAGTTGGCGCAGCGCAGCGGTGGCCGCTACAGCGATTTGCGCGTCGACGATAAAGATCTGGATACGCTGCTGCCAGCCACCCAACCCGGCGCCGATGAAACGCGCGCGGTGCAACGCGAATTCGACCAATGGCGCGAGCGCGGTGTCTGGCTGGTTATGTTGCTACTGCCATTTGCAGCGTTGATTTTTCGGCGCGGCTGGCTATTGCTATTACTGATTTTACCCTTGAGCCCACCGAGCGATGCGCAAGCCTTGAAGGCCGGACCACAACAGGAACCGCAAGCGGCAGCGTCGGCAAACTCGACAGTGAATTGGCAACATGAGTGGCGCAATTTGTGGCAGCGACCCGATCAACAGGGCCAACAGGCATTAAATGCCGGCGATGCGAAAACCGCAGCGCAGGAATTTCGCGATCCGGCCTGGCGCGGTGCCGCGCAGTATCGCGCAGCCGATTATGCTGCGGCGGCACAGACACTACAAAATGTCGATGCTGCCGATGCCGATTACAATCGCGGCAACGCATTGGCGCGCGCCGGTCAATTAAGCGACGCGCTCGCCGCCTACGATGCGGCACTGAAAAAAAATCCGAACCTGGACGATGCTAAAGCCAATCGAGAGTTGGTCGAAAAATTATTGCAGCAGCAAAAGCAGCAGCAGAAAAATAATCCGAGCGATAAAAATAAAGATCAGGACGATAAATCGGCGCAGAACTCCGGCTCGCAAGATTCGCAGCAATCGTCCTCTCAACAATCGTCTTCTCAACAACAATCATCTCAACAACAGGGCGGCGATAAAAATCAGCAGCCCGAGAATGGCTCGGATAAAAAACAGCAAGCGCAGAGCGGTGCTGATCAAGACAAAAGCTCTGCGGATAGCAAGGCACAGCAGCATGCCGATGCTTCCGCACAACAATCGACTGCGGAAAAAAAGGAGGCAGCGGAACAGGCTGCCAAGCAACGCGATGGCGCCAGCCAACAAAATGCGGATGCGGCGAAAGAACCCGGAAAAGCCGCGCAGCAAACTGCCGCCGCCGAGGAAAGTAAGGAACAGCTGCAGCAGCAACGTGCAACCGAACAATGGCTGCGACAAATCCCCGACGACCCGGCCGGCTTGCTGCGCCGTAAATTTCTCTACGAGCATCGGCAGCGAGAACGCGCACCCGCGCGCGATAACGAGCAGCCGCTTTGGTGAAACCATGCCACAACGATTGATAACGCATCTGTTTATTTTATTGCTGGCGCTCGCCGCGCCGGGTTGGCTATACGCCACGGCGAATCCGCGCGCCAGCGTCGATCGCAGCGTGATCAGCGAAGGCGACTCTTTGACACTGACGATTAGAGTCGACGATACGGGCTCTTTTGATGCGCCCGATTACAGCGCGCTACAGCGTGATTTCGAAGTATATGGCAGCAGCGAAAGCAGCCAGCATGTGCTCAACAACGGCCATCTGGAATCGTGGACCGAATGGCAGACTACGCTGCTGCCGAAACATAGCGGCGAATTAACGATCCCATCGATCGCCGTCGCGGGCGGCAAAACTCAACCGCTCGCGATTCGCGTCGAGCCGGCCAGCGCGGCCAATACCGAAGACGCCAGCGAACC
>DATIED010000691.1:0-4293 GCA_035455965.1 Spongiibacteraceae bacterium | reverse complement strand
CCCAGAAGGACCTGCAGCATCGTGCTAACCACAAACGCTGACGTTCATTTTGTTAGATGCACTAAATTACTTTGCCAAGGCCAAGATGCCTTGCATAAGACCAAAGGCCAATAGCAATCCCGATTTGCCTCTGTTACCAATGGAACTCGCCGATGCGATCGATGGTAGAGCCATGCTGGTCGGGCGCCGCGCGATTCGTTCAGCCTGTGCGCACAAAATCAGTGGGAGATAACCGATGTCTTCGGAAAGGGATCACGGCAGGGCGACTCCGTATTGGCAATTGTTCGTGAAAGTTTTTGGGCAAATTGTTGTCGTGGGTCTGGCCTTTCTGCTGGTGATAATCGTCGCCGTCATTCTGGCGGTGATCTTCTATCTATTTCTTAGCAACGTGGAAACGATCGTGCGCAATGTCGATAGTGTCGCCGAAATCCAGCAGGCGGCTTTGCGGGCTTTTTCCGGCGTGCTGCTGGTGCTGTTGGGGCTGGAGCTGATCGATACGGTGAAGGTGTATTTTCTCGAGCACAGCGTGCGCGGCGAGTTGGTGCTGCTGGTCGGTCTTATCGCCATGGGCCGGCACGTTCTGGAGATCGATTTACACCATATCGACCCGCTGATTCTGTTTGGATTCTCCACTCTGGTGCTGTCGCTGGCGGTCAGCTATTTTTTAATAAAACGAGCGCGCACCGGCTGAGCGCCGTATCGTAGCCGCCGCTCGCGGTTGCCTGGTCTTTGATCTGCGCCTGATTTTTCGGCTGCGGTGTCTGTGAATACCAGGCATGGTGCGTTCGATACAGCTTCTATATGATGACCGCCTGTCCGGTGGTCGATCGCTCGATTGCCGCTGCATCGGTTCTTCCTGGAGGTATTTCATGCTTTATGATTTAACGGTCGTGCAATTCAGCAAAATGCTTGGCAATCTCAGCGCGGTGCTGGCAAAGGGCGAAGCATTTGCCGCTGCGAAGAAAGTCGATATGAGCGCGCTGCTTAATTCGCGTCTGGCGGTCGACCAATTCACTCTGATTCGCCAGGTGCAGATTGCCTGCGATACGGCCAAGATGGGTGTGGCGCGGCTGCTCGGTAAGGAGGATAGCGCGCCGAAACACGAGGATAACGAAACGACGCTGGCCGAATTGCAGGCGCGTATCAAATCGGTTCAGGATTATCTGGCGAGCTTCAGCGAGACGGATTTTGCCGCTGCCGTCACACAGAAAGTTTCGCAGCCGCGCTGGGAAGGAAAATATCTGACCGGCACCGAATTCGCGATCCAGCACGCCATTCCGAATATCTACTTTCACGTCACCACCGCGTACGCGATTCTGCGTCACTGCGGCGTGGAAATCGGCAAGAAGGATTTTTTGGGGCCGATGCCGTATAAATCGTAGAAAAATAAAATTTAAAATCCGACAAAAGGCCGCCGCAGCCGAGGATTTTATTTTTTAGCTAACCGCCGGTGCGCCCGCCAAACTTCTGCCGCTGCATGTTGCTTGCAGCGGTCAGTTTTTTAGCGCGAAAATACAAACATTCCTTGAAACCCGAGCCGCCAATCAAAACCGTCGCTCGACGACCACACATCGCTCTTACGAATGGAGTCACCTTGGCCACCTATCAGCAATAATCGATTGTCATACACCAACAATTGATGGCCGGAGCGCCGCGAAAACGATGCGGATGTGGTTTGCAAGGTCCAAGTGATACCATCGATCGACCACCATGCGTCGCTTGCATTGCTGCCGCCAACAAGCCACATCTGGTTGTTATAAGCTACCGCCTGATAGGAAAGGTGCGGCCCAAATGCAGCGGCAGAGGTCTGTTGCGTCCAATTGATACCATCGTCCGACGCCCATACATCATTCAAATCGGTGAGATTGTTAGACCCGCCGATCAGCCACAACTTATTGTTGTACACGAGTACTTTGTGACCGCTGCGCGCCTGAAAAGCGGCTGCGGCGGTGCGCTGTGTCCAGGTGATACCATCGCTCGATGACCACACATCGTTTTTGGCGCTGCCGTCGGCACCACCGATCAGCCACAATTGGTTGTGATAGGCCACCACTTGATGATAGCTGCGTGCCGAAAAAGCGGCCGCAGCGCTCCGTTGCGTCCAAGTAATGCCATCGGTGGAGGACCACACATCGTTCCTGGAGTTGCTATCCGCACCGCCGATCAACCAGAGCTGATTATTAAACGCTACCACTTGGAAACCAGAGCGCGCCGAAAAAGCGGCTGCGGGAGTCAGCTGTGCCCAGGCAATGCCATCGCTCGATGACCACACATCATTTTTAAAACTACCGTCATAACCGCCGATCAGCCATAACCGATTGTTAGAGGCCACCACCTGGTGTCCCCAGCGCCCAGAAAACGCGGATGTTGTGGCCTGCCCCGCCAGAGTTCTTACATCGACTGTAAGAGAGGCTTGTCGATTACCGGACTGCAAGAAGTAATAACCGATTTGATTCAAAGTGGCTGCACTATCGGTCAGTGGCACACCGCTCAGAGTATCTTTTTGTCCGCCGGGACATGCTATATAAACGCTCAGGCTACAATTCGCCGCGCTGCTGTGATAAAAGATCAACCCATCGGCAGCGGCTGGAAAGTTAACCAAGGTATCCGTGTCGCCAATCCAGGCGCTGAGCATCACAACGCCATTAATGGTGTAACTGGCGGTAGCGGCCAAGTAGTGCGTATCGGTTGTTTTATTGGCGGTAATCGCGGCGCTGCCGACCCCGACAACAGTGGCAACCCCAGCGGCGTCAACGGTAGCGACAGTGGTGTCGCTGGAGCTGTATGACACGGCGCCGCTGCCGGGACCATTGGCTGCATTGGTTATGCTGTCGCCAATCGCTACGTTCATCGGACCTGCGCTAGTGAAAACGATGGTTTGGCTCACTGGGGGAGGGGGCTGACCACCACCACCGCCACCACCGCCACCACCACCTCCGCCACAGGCAGTTAGGGTCATGACGAGCGACCCGATGAAAATCGATTTAATAAAATGAACGAACTGCATACGGTATCCTGTCATCTAGTGCCTGCGACATGTAGGAAGGCGCCGGTTTTTTAAAATTGATTGGTTATTTTTTTACGGGATCTAATAGCCAAGCTCATATTTATTATGTGGGTAGATCTAATTAAATCGCGGCAGAAAATCCGGTGGCGCACTTTAAGATAATTTTTGATTACAATCTAGGCTCACCTGCTAAGGCTACGCAAATCGTAAAGCCAATATTAAATAAATGGTGAGGCACCGCATCAAAAAATCGGCCGGCCGGCAAACAGAAAATGCTGAGACTTACAGAATTGCTTCTACTTGAGCGGGCAAGACTGCAGGTGCGTCGAGAGATAATTAACGCTAGCGCTGCCAGCGTTTAGATTTTTATTGGCGCAGCGCTTCACGCCCGCTTCGGCAGTTTCCAATCCGGTCGAATAAAGTGGCAGGTGTAGCCGTTCGGAAAGTGCTCGAGATAATCCTGATGTTCCGGCTCGGCTTCCCAGAATGGCCCCGCAGGCGCGATCTCGGTAACCACCTTGCCCGGCCATAGACCGGATGCGTCGACATCGGCCACGGTATCCTCGGCTATCCGCTGCTGCTCAGCGTTGAGATAAAAAATTGCCGAGCGGTAGCTGGTGCCTCTATCGTTGCCCTGGCGGTTCGGCGTGGTTGGATCGTGAATCTGGAAAAAGAATTCGAGAATCTGGCGAAAGCTGATCTGGCTCGGATCGATCACTATCTCGATCGCCTCCGCGTGCGTGCCGTGATTGCGGTAGGTGGCGTTCGGCACATCGCCGCCGCTATAGCCGACGCGCGTGGACAGCACTCCAGGATATCTGCGCAGCAGATCCTGCATGCCCCAGAAGCAGCCGCCGGCCAGAATGATAGTTTCGGTTGGCGTCGTCATATTGCTATTCCCCTATTAAGATCGCAGAGACTTTACTCGTAACGCGGGTGCGTCGGCTATCGCTTTATTGCCCGGCGCGCCCGCTGGCGGAATGTGGTGATCCTGCAGCGTAATTCAAGCCTGCGATAACAGTGATATTCACATTGATCCAGGTTCAAAAAATAGCGCGCAATGATTTACCGATGAGTTGCGTTGGCTTTGGTGCGCTCTATCCCGGTAACTTTTCAAATCTCGGCGTAGCCGCGAAGCCCGTGTCCCAGTTTGCTTTGCTGGCGCAAAAAATATGTGCTTTCGGCTCAATATCCACGTCGTTATCGAGACTGCCGGCGGGCACGACCAATAGTTTCCCGTCCTGCTGCGTAGTGGGCAGCGCCGAGCCGCAGGTGTTGCAGAAGCC
>DATIED010000690.1:0-2800 GCA_035455965.1 Spongiibacteraceae bacterium | reverse complement strand
CGCCGCCGTAGGCAAAGCTCAGCGGTTCGATAACATGTACCACATGTAGTTGCGCACCTTGCGCGGTAGCTATGCGCGCGGCTCTGGCTGCGACTTCGCCGGCTTCTTCGGAGAGATCTACCGCTACCAAAATCGTGTTGTAATCGCCCATGATGCACACTCCTGGTTAACGCTCTATTTTTAATATTACCGTTCTGTTGCTCTAACTTGCCATAAATAACATTGCCATACTCTAACATGCGTCCGCTTGATGCAAAGCAAGCATATGCCGCCTGCTGCCATCCTAAAGTACTGTTGGGCCATGTTAAATATTTACGGCGCGTGCCTATTAATATTCATTAACGGCCTCCATGTGAAAAGTGTCGCTTACATTTACCGATGAGATGAATGCCCAATGGCGTATTTGATTGCGATAGTAGCAGTGCTGATGGTGGTGGGCTCCGTGTTGTGGCTGAAGCCCTCGAAGGCGCAACAGCGACAGACGATGTTGCGCCTGCTGGCGCGCCAGTTGGGGCTGGACGTGCGCCTGTGCAACCTGCCGCAAAGCCGCCGCGCCAGAGTGCGCGAAGTGCACCCCGATCAGGGAGTTGTTTACCGTCTGCCGATCTTTGAACGCCGCGAGCCGCCACTGCCGGAGTATCTGTTGTGCCGCGAAAATGCCGACTCGCCTTGGGTGGCAGAAAAGAGGGTGGCAGAAAAGAGCGCGGTAGAGAAAAGTCCGGCGGAGGCTGAGGTACAACTGTCTCCGGCTTTGCGAGCGCTGGTCGAGAAAGTCGCGGCGGAGCTGCCCGCCGATGCCGTTGCGCTCGAGCTCGGCCCGCAGGGCCCGGCGGTCTATTGGCGCGAGCGCGGCGATGAAAATACGCTGCGCCGGCTGCATCAGGCGCTGGTCGAATTGCGGGCCGCTCTGCTCGACAAGTAACCCCAAGTTGGGGGGCTTCGAACGATTGTGACTTGACCGGCTGAATTTTCGCCCTTATATATGTCGCCTCTTTTCGGCGGGCTACCCGCGTTTAGCGAGCCAGCCCAAGCCTAATGGGCCAGCCAAAGCTTATCGAATCAGGTCAACAGAAGGTCACAATGGGAAAATCACTGGTCATTGTAGAGTCGCCGGCCAAGGCCAAGACCATCAATAAATATCTCGGCAAAGATTTTATCGTCAAATCCAGCATTGGCCATATTCGCGATTTGCCGACCAGCGGCCAGACCAAAGAAGTCGATATGAAGGAGCGCGCGAAAGCCGCAGCCGCCACTCGTAAGCTCAGTCCCGCCGATAAAGAAGTACACCGCAAGCGCAAGGCCAGCGAACAATTGGTCGGTCGCATGGGCATCGATCCCGAGCACGGCTGGAAAGCCCAGTACGAAATTCTTCCCGGTAAAGAGAAGGTGGTCGCCGAGCTGCGCAAGCTTGCTGCCGAGGCCGATCACGTCTATCTCGCGACCGACTTGGATCGCGAGGGAGAGGCGATCGCCTGGCACCTGCGCGAAGCGATCGGCGGCGATGAACAGCGCTATCGGCGCGTCGTCTTTAATGAGATTACCCAGAATGCCATCACCGAGGCTTTCAAGAGCCCCGGTGTGATCGACGAAAACCGTGTCAGTGCCCAACAGGCGCGGCGTTTTCTCGATCGCGTGGTCGGCTATATGGTATCGCCGCTGCTGTGGTCCAAGGTGGCGCGCGGGTTATCGGCCGGTCGCGTGCAATCGGTGGCGGTACGTTTGCTGGTCGAGCGCGAGCGCGAAATCCGTGCCTTCGTGCCCGAGGAGTTCTGGCAGGTCTACGCCGACACCGAGGGCAAGGCTGGCGAGCTGCGCCTCGAATTGAAAAAACAGGGCGAACAGAACTTTCGACCGACCAACGAAAAAGATACCAAGGCTGCGGTCGAGCTGTTGCGCAAACAGAACTTTGTCGTCAGCCAGCGCGAGGATAAACCCACCCAGACGCGCCCCAATGCACCTTTTATTACTTCGACGCTACAGCAGGCGGCGAGCACGCGCCTCGGCTTCGGCGTGAAGAAAACCATGATGATGGCGCAGCGTTTGTACGAAGCGGGCTACATCACTTACATGCGTACCGATTCCACCAATCTCAGCGTCGATGCGGTCGCCGCGTGTCGCGATTATATCCAGGAAAATTTCGGCAAAAAATATCTGCCGAAAGAACCGTTGCGCTATTCGAGCAAAGAGGGCGCGCAGGAAGCGCACGAGGCGATTCGTCCGTCCGATGTCGGTATCAAGGCGACGCAGTTACAAAATATGGAGCGCGACGCCGAGCGTTTATACGACTTGATCTGGCGGCAATTCGTCGCCTGCCAGATGACCGCAGCGGAATTCACCAGCACCTCGATCGTCGTGCAGGCCGGCGATTTCGAGTTGCGCACGCGCGGCCGCGTGATTCGCTTCGATGGCTTCCTGAAAGTATTGCCGCTGGTCGCGAAAAAAGATGAAGACCAGACGCTGCCCGATATCAAACAGGGCGAAACCCTGAAATTACTGAAACTGGATCCGAGCCAGCATTTCACTAAACCGGCGCCTCGGTATAGCGAAGCTGCATTGGTGAAAGAGCTGGAAAAGCGCGGCATCGGTCGTCCTTCGACTTACGCTGCGATTATTTCCACGATCCAGGATCGCGGTTACGCGCGGGTCGAAAATAAGCGTTTTTACGCGGAAAAAATGGGCGATATCGTCACCGAGCGGCTGGTCGAAAGCTTCGACGATTTACTCGATTACGGTTTCACCGCGAGCATGGAAGAATCGCTCGATGAAGTCGCGGCGGGCCAGCTCGAATGGAAAAAGCTGC
>DATIED010000689.1:0-5751 GCA_035455965.1 Spongiibacteraceae bacterium | reverse complement strand
AAACCTTGAGCGTAATCAGTGATTGTTGCGGATCGACCTGATACACCAGCGCATGCGCGTGTTTGCGTTGCGGCTGTGCAGCGGCTGTATCGATGCCGGCGCTATTCGGCGGTTGACTACACGCGCTCAGCAACAGCAGAGCGGATAATACGGCGAAAGAAAATGTGATGGATATATGACGAAACATCGTTGCTTTGCCCAACCCTATGTATGCGCGGCTATATGGCTCAGTATCGTTACATAATAGACGAATAGCCGCCAATATTCTTATGGGCCGCACTCAACGTTGAATTTTGCTTAGTCGAATCAGGCTGCTAAAGTAATCGATAGATAGCGCACAGCGAGACAGGAAAAATGGCCAGCGACAAAACCGGCGGCAACAGCAATTATTTAAGACAGGAACAAGGCTACCGCGACAAAGCCCTCAAACTGTATCCATGGATCTGTGGCCGCTGTGCGCGCGAATTCGTCTACTCCAATCTGCGCGAACTCACCGTCCACCACCGCGACCATAATCACGACAATAACCCCAGCGACGGCAGCAACTGGGAATTGTTATGCCTCTACTGCCACGACCACGAACATACCAAGTTTCACGAGCACGTGTTGTACGGCTCGACCACAGAAAAAGCACACGTCGCGGCGACGCATAATCCATTTGCGCAGTTGAAGGATTTGTTGGAGAAGAAATAGAGAGTAGAGAAATAGAGCGCTGGGCTGTTTTCCGCCGCAAATAACTGTTATCAAAATTGATTGACGGAAAGTTTAGCAACTAAAACAAGAAATAAAAACGGCGACGCACGTCGCCGTTTTTATTACAACAACCACGATTACGCGGCTTTGCGCTTGCGTGCGGCACTCGCCAGTCCCATTAAGCCAGAGCCAAACAGCCAGGCCGTAGCAGGTACAGGCACATTGTTCGGCACTGCACTAGTGGGCACCGTTGGACTGGCAGATACGGATAGCGATAATTGATCGATATTGAAATAGTAAGTCACTGGATCAAAACCGTTCTTCTCCGACATAACACCGGTAGCAACAGTATCAGGATTACTATCCAAGCTACGCAGCCAATAGAATTCTTGTTGAGGAGCTCCGCTGGCAAGTATGTTTTGCAGTGTTGTCAGCGAAAAAGTTAAGCTTGAAATAAGAGCATTATTATTATATGAGCCAGGGCCGGAAAAGATGGTTGGGTAAGTTGTAGACATGCTAAAACCATCTTTACCTGAGGTATCGTTAAGCACATTGATCGTGTTGTAGTCAATCTGAGAGCTTGCAGATGAGCTTATAAATGATTTAGTGCCACCCATCAGGATCGACGTAACGTTAATGCCAGCACTAGCGCTTGCGTAATTATCGACATATTGCCCATTATGCGCAGGATCGCCTGAGAGCGCCCATGGAAGATAACCGCCAGCAGGCTGATGATTAGCGTCTAAACCGGTAATAGTATAAACACTATCGTAGATAACGAATTTCACGTCCAGCACGGTGCCTACAGCGGGAATGCTTACCGGCTCCCATGGCGGCGGAACGAAAGAAGGGATAGCCGATGTGATGCTCCCGATCATTTCCCCATAGTAAACCGTTGCATGAGATTGACTCGAAATCCCAATACAAAATAGCGAGGCGATGACGGGTGTGGCCAGGGATTTAAATGCGTGCTTATTATTGGTACGTTGCGCTAGCTTCATGCTACCTACTCCTTAGGATTGTGACCGTTTTATAAATTATTTATATGCACGCCTCTTCGACAGATGTACCTCATAGCTCTCGCCAGGCGCTCGCGTGGATTTTAGCTGCGACAAACACGGAATTACAATATAAAATATCAGAACTCTCAGAATAAATTTGAATACCAATTTGTTGGCGAGCCTGTTGTTGCCATGCACTGATTATCCATTTCCGACATGCAGTATTAACTTTATATGTCACCCGCTATCAAATACGTTCCGTGTCGAGCCTACAAGTCACTTTGCCGACAATTCAGCATACAAAAAATCGAAAGGGAGGTACTTTATCGGCGCATAAAAATGCAGCGCAGCGTATTTCAAAGAATGCCGCCCCTTCTACCTAAAAATCTTTACCCAAGAATTTCCAACAACTCCACATCAAAAATCAACGCAGAATGCGGCGCGATTGCATCGCCGGCACCGCGCGCGCCGTAGGCGAGTTCGCTGGGAATATATAAACGCCATTTGGAACCGACCGGCATTAATTGCAAAGCTTCCGTCCAACCAGCGATAACGCCGTTCACAGCAAAATCGATCGGCTGGCCGCGTTGTACAGAGCTATCGAACACAGTGCCGTCGATCAGGGTGCCGTGGTAATGAGTTTTTACACGCGATGACGCGGTCGGCTTTGCACCGGCGCCTGCAGTGATTATTTCGTATTGCAGCCCGGAAGCGGTGATGACTATGCCGTCTTTCTTGGCATTTTCGGCAAGAAATTCCGTACCGGCCTTGGTGTGCTGTTCCTGCATGCGGGCACTGATGGTGCGGAAAGCCTCTTCGATATCCGGCCGCGCGACTTCGCTGGCCTTGCCGGTTAACGCATCGATGACGCCTTGCGCAACAGCCTCGGCATCAACGCCTTCAAAAGCATTGGCGGCCAACTGATCGCCCATTTGGCGGCCCACGCCGTAGCTGGCGCGCAATTCAACGGTGGAGTATTTGTCGGACATGAGAATTCTCTTTAATTAGGCAGCTTTAGGATAAAAACGGTGGGGATTTTAGCAGATTGGGCGCAGGGGTTTGACGTTTGTTTGTTACCGGGAGATCAAAAGCGCTCAACCCTTTTGATTTTTAATTGAGATGCCGTAGGGTGGATTATCAATCCACCTTCCTTGAGATCCGGCGATACCCAATGGTGGGTCGAATGACCCACCCTACGACTTTGCTCTTGCCGTTGATCTGCTCTTGCCCCCAATCGCGGCAGTCGAATTGCCGAAAGTGCTACTTTCGGCAATTCGAGGAGTCGCAAACTAATTAGTTTGCGACCTGCTGTAATGGGGGCGCTCCCGGCGAGGGTCGCCTTCTTTTTGGTTACTTTTACTTGGCGAAGCAAGAAAAAGTAACTCGCCAGCAGGCGAAACCTATAATACTTAATTTACCTGAAAATAAACTTACCTAAATTGTTTTCTTAGCCGGCACTTTACCTATTGCCCCGGTAGTAGATTTTACCCGCACCAATAAATGCCTTAACTTCTTTCCAGGCTTTTGAGTTTTGTTTCTTTGGAGCTTTGAAATCCGAACCCATAAAATAACTTGGGCCGCCACAGTTTGGGCACTTGTACTCTCTCTGAGCATTAAACCCAGCCAACTCCTGACTTTGAGATCGTTGTTGCTCCAAAGTCATGAATCGATTGAAAGAGGCGCTGAATTGAGGACGCTTAAAACTCTTACGGCATCTAAAGCATGCGTACTGAAGTGATATCCCGACATTCTTCATGCGGCCCGTTACCTTTCTATTCATCATCGCTATGTCGCGACGCCACTGCTAGCGAGGGAGCAGCTCCAGTTTTTCTGTAAATTAATCGGATTAAATATAATTTCCGAATCAAGCCGACGCAGACATATTCAGCGTACATCCATTTGAACAAAGTTCGCACTATCGCTTTCAAAATGCTACTTTAATCGCCGCTGCCATTCATTGCAGCACATTTATCTACGAGCCTCACCATGTTAAAAATCAACAATTATCTCGACCTACCACTCGCCGAAATCGAAATCACCGCGATCCGCGCGCAAGGCGCCGGCGGTCAGAACGTCAACAAAGTTTCCAATGCCGTGCATTTGCGGTTTGTCATCGAGACCTCTTCGCTGCCACCGATGTATAAAGAGCGGCTGCTGGCGCAGAGCAATCAATACCTGACCAAGGATGGTAGCATCGTGCTTAAGGCGCAGCGTTATCGCAGCCTCGAACAGAACCGCTTGGATGCCTTAGAGCGTTTGCGTCAAATTATTTTGCGCGCGATTCATACGCAGAAGCCGCGCCAGGAAACAAAAATTCCGCGCGCGCAACGCCGCCAGCGCGCCGATAGCAAGACGCAGCGCGGGCAATTAAAATCGCTGCGTCGCCCGCCTGGCGAACACTAGAGCAAGGGGCGCCCCCACTGCTACTTACTTAATCATCGCCAACACCGCCGCCACACACTCGTCGATACCTTTCGCCGCCTCGCCGATATGCTGCGCCAACATATAGGCGGGCGTGGTAACTAATTTGTTGCGCTTATCGATCACCGCTTTTTCCACCGGGCACTCGATATGCTTGCCGCCCATCGCAGTAATTGCCGCTGCGGTTTCTGCATCGTTGCCGATGGTGCACTCGACACCGGCGCCGAATATTTTGGCGGCCATCGCCGGTGCGATGCAGATCAAACCAATCGGCTTACCCGCTTTGTGCATGGTCTGCGCGAAGCGCAGAAAATCCGGCTGCACTTGCATCGTGCTGCCTTTCACCGCGAAATCGCATAAATTTTTCGCCGCACCGAAACCGCCCGGCACCAGCAGCGCATCGAAATCGGCCGCGTTCGCTTCGGCAAGATCGAGCACTTTGCCGCGCGCGATACGCGCCGCTTCGATCAATACATTGCGCGTTTCGCCGGGCGCAACCTCGCCGGTCAAATGATTTACGACATGCAATTGCGGAATATTCGGCGCAAAACATTGGTAGCCGATGCCGCGCTGATCGAGCGCGAGCAACGTCAACACCGCCTCATGAATTTCGGAACCGTCATATACGCCGCAACCGGCCAATACCACCGCTACTTTTGTCATCGCCATCTCCTCCAACTAAAAGCCTGCAAATTAAAAAAACTGCCCCAACAAAACAGCCTGACGATTCAGCTCGACGACGCCAGCGCACGTCGGCGCAATAACAAATCCTCCACCAGACCTTCGCGCAATGCCGCCTGCGATAGCGACACCCGCTCGATACCGAGCGTATCGAACAGCGCCCGCGCGATCACCACGCCGGTGACAAATACATTGCGCCGGCGCGCCGACAGGCCGGGGAACTCCACCGCATCGAGCCGGCCGAAAGTCAGCAGCGCCTGTTGCAGACGCAGCAAACCGGCTGGCGTAATGCCCTGCTCGCCCTGGCTCTGCCTGCTCCAGCCCTGACCAATCAATACCTGCTCGATCGCCAGCAGGGTGCCGGAACTGCCGAGCACCGCGACCGACGGAGGCAGCGCCTGCGACCAATGTTCGCGCAATTGATTACAGACAGCGTTATAAGCCTGCTCGAACAGCAGTGGATCGAGCCGCTCCGCGGGGAAATGACTGCGGCAGGTCACGCAACCGACCGGAATACTGGCGAGTCGTTCGATCTTCGCCCCGCTGCCCAGCGCCAGCTCGGTGCTGCCGCCGCCGATATCGACGACCAACTGCGGCCGCGTTTGCGCGGCATCGGCGACGCCGCGATACACCAGCGTCGCCTCGGTGTCGCCGCTGATGACTTCGATCGAATGGCCCAGCAGCTGTTGCGCCGGCTCGATGAAGTCGGCGCGGTTGCGCGCCGCCCGCAGCGTATGCGTCGCGACGATGCGCACCGATGGCGGCGGTAGTGGCCGCAGCATCGGCGCCAGGCGCTCGATGCAGGCGAGGCCGCGCGCGATCGCCGCCTCGCTCAACAGGCCGCTCTGCAAGCCGGCGGCCAGTTGCACCTTATCGCCGCTGCGCAAATGCGCGCGCCAGCCATCGGCCTGCAACTCGGCCAGTAACAGATGAAAGCTGTTGGAACCGAGATCGA
>DATIED010000688.1:0-2916 GCA_035455965.1 Spongiibacteraceae bacterium | reverse complement strand
CTTCCCTTCGTTCGCCCATATCCTACGCGCGGATGACTGCCTTGAGCGGGAACACAGCCATGCGAGAACCAGCCCTGAGCACCAGCGAGACCGCCGCCCTGAGCGAAAAATCTGCAGCCCAATCATCCGCTTCCGAACCTGTGACAGCAATCAGCGAAAATGCGGCAACGCTCGATGCGCTGGTCAACAGCGAATACGAACATGGTTTCTACACCGATATCGAAGAGGACCGCATCGCGCCGGGCCTCAGCGAAGATGTGGTGCGGCAGATTTCCGCCAAGAAGAACGAGCCGGAGTTCATGCTCGAATGGCGCCTGCAAGCCTACCGCAAATGGCGTGAAATGCCGCTGCCGGATTGGGCCAAGCTGAATATCGCGCCGATCGACTTCGAAGCGATCACCTATTACTCCGCGCCCAAATCCATGGCCGACGGCCCCAAAAGCCTCGATGAAGTCGATCCCGAGCTGCTGCGCACCTACGAAAAACTCGGTATTCCGTTGCACGAACAGTTGATGCTGGCCGGCGTCGCGGTCGATGCGGTGTTCGATAGCGTCTCGGTAGCGACCACGTTCAAAGCCTCGCTGCACGAAGCCGGCGTGATCTTCTGTCCGATTTCGGAAGCAGTGCAGCTGTATCCCGAGCTGATCAAAAAATACCTGGGCACCGTGGTGCCACAGACCGACAATTTTTACGCGGCGCTGAATTCCGCGGTATTTTCCGACGGGTCTTTCGTTTATATCCCCGAGGGCGTGCGCTGTCCGCTGGAGTTATCGACCTACTTCCGCATCAATGCCGCCAACACCGGGCAATTCGAGCGCACGCTGATCATCGCCGATAAAGGCAGTCACGTTTCCTATCTCGAAGGTTGCACCGCACCGCAGCGCGATGAAAATCAATTGCACGCCGCCGTCGTCGAGTTGATAGCGCTCGACGATGCCGATATCAAATATTCGACCGTGCAGAACTGGTATCCCGGCGACGAAGAGGGCCGCGGCGGCATTTATAATTTTGTCACCAAGCGCGGCGCGTGTCTCGGCGACCGTTCAAAAAGTCCCTGGACGCAGGTCGAAACCGGTTCGGCGATCACCTGGAAATATCCGAGTGTAATTTTGCGCGGCGACTACAGCAGCGGCGAATTTTACTCGGTGGCGCTGACCAAGCATTTGCAACAGGCCGATACCGGCACCAAAATGATCCATCTCGGCCGCCACACCAAAAGTTCGATCGTCTCGAAAGGTATTTCCGCCGGCAGAAGTCAGAACACTTATCGCGGCCTGGTGCGCATTTCGCCGCGCGCCGAGAAAGCGCGCAATTACACGCAATGCGATTCGCTGTTGATCGGCAATCAATGCGGCGCGCATACCTTTCCGTACATCGAATCGAAACAGCCCAGCGCTGTGGTCGAGCACGAAGCCAGCACTTCGCGCATCAACGAAGAGCAATTATTTTATTTGCGCAGTCGCGGTGTCGATGCCGAGCAAGCGGTAGCGATGATCGTCAATGGCTTCTGCAAAGAGGTATTCGATCAATTGCCGATGGAGTTCGCCGTGGAAGCACAAAAACTGCTCGAACTCAGCCTCGAGGGTAGCGTGGGGTGATCTTCCCACGACTTCTGCCAGCGCAAGAAAGAATCGTATAGGAACGAATTGTAAATGCTGAAAATTACCGACTTACACGCCAATATCGATGGCAAAGAAATTCTGAAAGGTTTGAGCCTGACGATTAACCCCGGCGAAATTCACGCCATCATGGGTCCTAACGGTTCGGGTAAAAGCACGCTGACGCGCGTACTGAGCGGCGATCCGCGCTACGAAGTCACCGGCGGCAGCATCGAATTCCTCGGTCAAAGCCTGCTCGATAAAGCGCCCGAGGAACGCGCGCGCGCCGGTTTATTCCTGAGCTATCAATATCCGGTGGCGATTCCCGGCGTCAGCAATATTCAATTTCTAAAAGCGGCGATTAACGCGCAGCGCGATGCGCGCAATTTACCACCGCTGGATGCGCTGCAAATTCTTGAGCAGACTCGCGAAGGTATCAAACGCGTCAATCTCGACGATACCTTTCTGCAGCGCCCGGTTAACGAAGGTTTCTCCGGCGGCGAAAAAAAGCGCAACGAGCTATTGCAGATGTTACTGCTGCAACCGCATCTCTGCCTGCTCGACGAGGCCGATTCCGGCCTGGATATCGACGCCTTAAAAGTAGTGGGCGATGTCGTCAACACGATGCGCGCAGCCGACCGCAGCTTTTTATTGATCACGCACTACCGTCGCCTGCTCGATCATATTCCGCCGGATCATGTGCATATTCTGTCGGCCGGTAAAATCATTGCCAGCGGCGGCATGGAAATCGCCGCCGAGTTGGAACGCAGCGGCTATCGCGGCGTTGCCGCGTAATCGAGCGACGAGATATTACAATGAGTTCGTCTAACGTATTAAAAGCAGCGCCTCCCGGCCAGGTTGTCCTCGAGCAATACAACGCTCTGATCGGCGCGCGGCTCCAACAGCAACGCGATCCCGCCTGGCTCAAGCAACTACGCGCGGCGGCGTTGACGCGCCTGCAACAGAGCGGCCTGCCCGGCAAGAAGTGGGAGAGCTGGCACTACAGCGCCGCCGATCTCTGGCTGCAACAATTCAGCGAGCAACATGCACTCGCACCGATTGCTCCCGATGCCAACAGCACGCAGTTTATCGGCGAATTGCCGAGCGGTCATCGCATCCATTTCAACCACGGCTACTTGATCGATCAACACATCGAGCACGAAGATCGCGATAAATTGCGCGTAAAGCAATTGACGCAATTGGATAGTGCCGAACACGCACAATTCATTGCCTGGTTGAGCGCTGCTGAACACGCCGATCCGATCGCCGACCTGGTCACTGCGCTTGCGCCGGAAACCTGGGTCCTGATTATTAAAGC
>DATIED010000687.1:0-2752 GCA_035455965.1 Spongiibacteraceae bacterium | reverse complement strand
GCCGGCGCGTTTCAGCGCGTATGCGGTGGCCGGAATCGGCGCGGTCAGCATCCAGATGGGATTGTCGCCGTACACGGACAAATGATGAATGCGAGCGCGCGGCGTCAGGTTGTAGCGCTTCAGCGCTTTTTCGGAAACGATCAGCATCGCCGACGAGCCATCGCAGGTCTGGCTCGATACGCCGGCGGTCAGGCGGCCGTTCGGCGCCAGCGGCTCCAGCGTCGCCATTTTTTCCAGCGTGGTATCGCGGCGCACGGTTTCGTCCATCGCCAGTTCCGGCAGCGCGACGATCTCGCGGTCGAAATAACCGGCTTCGATTGCGGCGCCGGCGCGGCGATGGCTTTCGAGTGCAAACTCTTCCATTTCGCGGCGCGAGATATTCCACTTTTCGGCGATCATTTCCGCGGCGCGGAATTGCGAGATCACTTCGTTGCCGTAGCGCGCATTCCAACCGGGCGAACCGGAGAACGGATCGGTGAAGCCCAAATCCTTAGCGCAGGTCATCGCCGAGGATATTGGAATTTGCGACATCGTTTGCACGCCGCCGGCAATAATGACGTCCTGGGTACCGGACATTACCGCCTGCGCGGCGAAATGCACCGCCTGTTGCGACGAGCCACACTGACGATCGATGGTCACGCCCGGCACGTGTTGCGGCAGCCCGGCCACCAGCCAGCAGGTGCGCGCGATATCGCCGGCCAATGGGCCGATCGCATCGAGGCAGCCCCAGATCACATCGTCGTAATCGGCGGCGGGAATATCGTTGCGCTCGACCAGCGCCTTGATCGCATGCGCGCCGAGATCGGCGCCGTGAATTTTCGACAAACTGCCGCGGCGTTTACCGACCGGGCTTCTCAATGCATCGACAATGTATGCTTCGGCCATCATGCAACTCCTCTAATTTAAATTCGTAGGTCTAATTAAAAATTCAAAATTCGCGTATCAAAAAATTTCAAAATACGTAGGGCGGATCATCGATCCGCCGTCGCCGTTGCCTGGCGAGACTGCATGGCGGATCAATGATCCGCCCTACGATATTAACTGTCTCGTCACTTAAACCTTGGCGGCCTCTTCGGCCGGCAATATTTTCAGGCGACCGAAGGTATTTTCCGCGCCGATTAACGCGCGGTCGTTGAGCAGCCATTCGTGCACGCGATTCTTGTGGAAACCGGGATCGCCCCAGGCTTTATCCAGGCTCCACGCGCGCTTCATGAAAATATGCAGATCGCACTCCCAGGTGTAACCCATCGCACCGTGCACCTGCATGCTATTGCGCGCGGCCAGCAATGCGGCTTCGCCCGCCGCTGCTTTGGCGTGCGACACGGCGAAATCGGCGCGCCCCGGGTTGACGCTGGTGGTATACGCTGCGCGGTACAACGGGCCGCGGGCGAATTCATAGCGCACAGCACAATTGGCCAGCAGGTGTTTGAGCGCCTGAAAGCTGCCGATCGCCTTGCCAAATTGCTGGCGATCGGTGCTGTATTGCACCGCCATCTGCACCATGCGCTCGGCCAGACCGACCAGTTGCGCGGACACGCCGAGCGCACCGCGATTCAACGAAGTGTGCCACAAATCGGCACCCTCGGTACCGCTGCATACCACGGTATCGCGGCTCGGCAACCAATCGACCTTGAATAAACGCCGCGACGGATCGACACTTTTTTGCGCGTTTAACTTCACTTGCGCCTTCGGCACCAAATGCACTTCGTTGCCATTCGGCAACAACAGCCAATCGGCCTTGTCGGCGGCATTCACGAATGGATTGATCCAATGTTGCACCGCAACGCGGGTTTCGCCGGTCGCCAACTGCCCCAATACTTCGGCGCAGCGTTCAGATTCTTTGGCCAGACTCGCGAGCAGCGGGGTCGCCACCAGCGCGGTATTGACCATCGGGCCAGGCAGCGCGACTTTACCGCACTCTTCCGCAATCAATACAAAATCGACTTCCGACATGCCGAGACCGCCGAAATCTTCCGGCACCAGCATCGCCGTCAAGCCCAGCTCAACCATTTGCGGCCACAAATCGTCGTCGGTATTCTCCCAACGCTTGCGAATGCTTTCTGGCGTCACTTCGTGCTGCAAAAATTCGCGTACGCTGTCGCGCAGGGCGAATTGGTCTTCGTTAAATGTAAAATCCATAGCTTTTAATCTCTTAGAGCCGGTCTACTTCCTCTGCAATTCAGCGAGAGGAAATTTAACTGCATGCCATCTTCATTTTCAGATGGCTTCACGGTACTTGCTGTCCCCTTTAGGGAGCAGGGGATTTTTCGCATCGTTAAAAAATAAATCCCCCTCAATCCCCCTTTTGCAAAGGGGGAGGTTTTCAACGCGGCATATTCAACAAACGCTCGGCGATAATATTGCGCTGAATTTCATTGGTACCGGCGTAGATCGGGCCCGATTGTGCGAATAAAAAGCCATCCAGCCACTGACCTAAATCGCTATCGGCACCGCCCTCCTCCGGAATGATTTCGGCGCGCGAGCCGAGCAGGCTCATCGCCGTTTCATGCATCCGCAAATCGAGTTCGGACCAGAAGATTTTATTCAGGCTCGCCTCGGCGCCAATCTTGCCGCCTTTAATTAAACGCGAGGCGGTTTGATAAGTGCTCAGCGCATACGATTCGGCGTCCATATAACAACGCACCACCGCATCCTCGATAGCCAGATCGAGAATATCGTTGCGGCGCGAGCGATACAGCTCGACCAAACGCTTGGCGGTTTCTTGAAAACGCGCCGGGCTGCGCAACATCAA
>DATIED010000686.1:0-2203 GCA_035455965.1 Spongiibacteraceae bacterium | reverse complement strand
GAAGTCCGACCTACAGACCGAGTTATGGAATGAGCACAGCAGCTTTTTGAGAAAACGATTGGAGTAACAATTTAGTGCGCAGTTGGGCTCGCCATTTTCCGTTCGTAACCGCGCGCTGCGTTGCGCTGCTCGTGCTTGGTTGGTGCAACGGCGTATTTGCGCTCGATTCGACGCAGTTTGCCGCGCTGACTATCGGCGAGAACGATACGCGTATCGAGGCGCTGAATAAAATCGTGCTCGACGGCGATTTCTCCGCCATTCCCTTTTTGCAAAACCTGCTCGACGATGCGGTTAAATTCAGCGGCGCGCAAGTGTATGTCGTCGATAGCGGCGGCGTCGCGCACGACCCGGCGACGCAAGCGGCGCTGGACTTGCCGGCCACCGCCGAAGACGTTGTCAATAACAACCGCATGCGCGGTGAGCTGGAAGCTGCCATCGCATTCCTGAATTTGCACTCGAATGATCAAACGCTGCGCCATAACGCCGTAACGACTTTAAAGGATGCCGATATCGACGAGTCGAAATTGCCGCTGCTGGAACATGTATTAAAAGACGAACAGGACACCGCCATCCGCGAGCCGTTGTTGGAGATCAGTGCCGGTCTGTTGTTGAAAAGTACCGATAGGGCGGTGCGCATAAAAGCTGCGCGCCAACTTGGGGCTGGCAATAATCAAAATATTAAGCAATTACTGTCGACGCGCCTGGCCGAAGATGGTGAGAGCGATCCCGAGGTGCGCACGGTGATTGCGGCAGCGATCGCCAATATCGATCGTCGGCTGGCAATCTACGAGTACATCGGTTTGATTTTTACCGGCATTAGCCTGGGCAGCATTCTGATGCTGGCAGCGCTCGGCCTGGCGGTCACCTACGGCCTGATGGGCGTGATCAATATGGCGCACGGTGAAATGATGATGCTGGGTGCCTACGCAACTTTCGTCGTACAAAATCTGTTTCGCCAATATCTGCCGAACTGGTTCGACTGGTACATCATCGCCGCACTGCCGGCAGCGTTTATCGCCACCGCGCTGGTGGGCATGGTGCTGGAGCGCAGCGTGATCCGCTTTTTATACGGCAGGCCGCTGGAAACGCTGCTGGCTACCTGGGGTATCAGTTTGGTGCTGATGCAATTGGTGCGCAGTCTGTTCGGCGCACAAAACGTGCAAGTGGAAAATCCGGCCTGGCTATCGGGCGGCATCAATGTTGCCGCGAACCTGGTGCTGCCGTACAACCGCATCGCCATTATTATTTTTTCCACGTTGGTGTTGTTGCTGATGTGGCTGCTGCTGACAAAAACCCGGCTTGGATTATTCGTGCGCGCGGTGACGCAGAATCGCGCGATGGCCAGCTGCGTCGGCGTCGACACGCGGCGTGTCGATACGCGTGCCTTCGGACTCGGCTCCGGTATTGCGGGTTTAGCCGGTGTGGCTTTATCGCAGATCGGCAATGTCGGCCCCGATCTCGGCAAAAGTTATATCGTCGATTCATTTATGGTGGTAGTGCTCGGCGGTGTCGGACAGCTGGCCGGTGCGGTGTATGCGGCGCTGGGGCTCGGCATTCTCAGCAAATTTCTGGAAGGCTTTTCCGGCGCGGTATTGGCAAAAATTATCGTGCTGGTGCTGATCATCATCTTTATTCAGAAACGGCCGCAGGGGTTGTTCGCGCTGAAAGGGCGCACCGCTGATTGAACTCGCATCCCGGTAGGGCGCAATAAGGCGAAGCCGCATTGCGCCGCTGTTGCGGCCCCGTCAGCTTCAGTGCGTGGCATACGGCATACGGCGCAATGCGTTGCGCTTATTGCGCCCTACGATGTGCTGTACCAGGTCCGGGATAGCTGAGATAGAAGAGTTTTAGAAATTATTAATACTATTCGATAAGGAAAAATTTTGATGAACCGCTCTTCGAGGTTCGCCATCTTTAACCGTAACGCTTGGCTGGCGTTGGTTGCAGCCACTGCGATCATCTGCGTGCTGGTGCCCGTACTGAACTTGCTGGTACCTGTGCACAGCATTTTTCATCTCTCTGATTACAGCGTGTCGCTGGCTGGAAAAATTCTCTGTTATGCCATCGTCGCACTGGCGATGGATTTGGTGTGGGGTTACACCGGTATTTTAAGCCTTGGCCACGGCCTGTTTTTTGCGTTGGGTGGCTACGCGTTCGGGATGTATCTGATGCGGCAGATCGGTCGCGACGGCAACTATCAAAG
>DATIED010000685.1:0-4467 GCA_035455965.1 Spongiibacteraceae bacterium | reverse complement strand
TATGCCAGCCGCGCGCAAAGCGCGGCGAGCCATCGGCCAGTCGGGGTATGGTCAAGAGATTGCGTTGAATAGTGGCGGCGCTGCTTTTATTAAGGTTGTCACTCATGATGCTGCTCCTGCGCGAAGGGTCGGTATGCTGATGCGCTCAGTCTAGCGCCAAAACATTTCCTTCGCAATGTTATTTGCCGGGCAGTGCGGTTCGGCTTAATATGAATCGCAGTGTTGTCGATTGCAGCCAAAACGATTAACATCACAGCATTAACCAAGTTGTACTGTAATCAAAGGGTAAGAGTAGGCGCACGCGTTTTAGGCTACGCTTTATCATCCGGGCAAACTTTACGTTTTTTGCGTATGCAATCTTGAGGGCCGCGCGCTCGCGCGGCCATCGAGCGACTCGGAGTTACGGCGCTGTGCTTCGTCGACGACTGAGCCGCATAAAAAAACCTACAACTTTGGTTGCAAGAGGAGTTCAAATTATGAGCAGCAGCACTTCATTGCCTATCCCATTCGGTTGGTATCCGATCGCCTACACCAAGGAACTCGCCGTTGGCGAAGTGAAGCCCATGCATTTTTTTGCGCGGGATCTAGTGGCATTTCGCACCGAGTCGGGCGAGGCAAAAGTTCTGGATGCATTCTGCCCCCACCTCGGCGCGCATCTCGGTTATGGCGGTAAGGTCGTCGGCGAAAGCATCGCCTGCCCATTCCACGGCTGGCAGTTCAACGGCGGCGGCGAGTGCACCAGCGTGCCCTACGCGAAAAATATGCCCCCGAAAGTAGCCGGTGGCAAACAAGCGCTCTATGCGTATCCAACCGTAGAACGCAATCAAGTTATCTGGACCTGGTACCACCCGCACCGCATCGCCCCAACCTTCGACGTCCTCGATGTGCCGGAATTCTCTTCTGCCGACTGGACCGAAATGGATTGCTACGAGTGGGAGATCGATGTGCCCATTCAAGAAGCCGGCGAAAACGCCGTCGATGCCGCGCACTTCATCTATGTGCATAACGCCTTGGAAATGCCGGTCGGCACCACCGAAATTAAAGACCATACCCGCGTTTCGAACTACGAAATGAAAGTGCCGTTGATGACCGATGACGGCGTGTTCGATATGACCAAGACGCGCGCCAGCTATCTGCAGACAAAAGGCAATGGTCCCGGCCAATCGGTGCAGCGCTTTACCGGCGCAGTGGAAACGGTACAGCAGGGTTTGGTAACGCCGATCAGCGCCAATAAAATGCGCCTGCGGTTCGCCTTCATTCAGCCGAAGGCGCTGAGCGAAGGTAAGAAAATGCTGGCTTTTGGCGTGCGTACGGAAATCTCCAATCAGGTTGTCAACGATATCCCGATCTGGAATCACAAAATTTACAAAGAAAGCCCGATTCTCTGCGATGGCGATGGCCCGATCCACCAATATCGCAAATGGTTCAGCCAGTTTTATGCAGAGTTACAACCCGAGCCGATTCGCGCCGTTAGCTGATCCGATTGCTTAATAACCTCCCGCCGGTCGGGAGGCGCTAAAACAATCAGACGTGGCGCAGTAGGTGGGATATTTGTAGTAAGTAGGTATTCGTAGTTTGTAGTTATCCATAGTTTGTTGAGCGTGAACTTCTTAGAGTTCCCTGATGACTAATCGATTGTCGGGTACCATCCGCGCTATTCCGGCGGAGCGGTTACCCTGCAAGCTTCTCGACTGGCCGTCATTGGGGTTGTCAAAGGGGTTTGTATTTTTAATAAAGGAGAACCGTATGTCCATTCAAGATCTGACCGCAACCATCACTTCCAAAGTTGCTGCCGCCAAACCATTCGGCAAGAAAATCAAATTTTCGCTCGATGGCCAAATCATCCACCTCGACGGCACCACCACGCCGCCGACCGTAACCAACGATGATCTGCCCGCCGATGTAACGATCAGCGCAACCCTGGCCGATTTTGCAAAAATCGTCGATAAATCGATGAACGCGCAAATGGCATTCATGTCCGGCAAGCTCAAACTGCAAGGCGACATGATGGCTGCAATGGCACTGAACAGCATTTTCTAAGCGCGGTTTCCATCGCCTTAGCATCCGCTGTTTATCGGCATCTCAAAAGGCTCGTCGTTTCGCGACGAGCCTATTGTTTTTATCCCTGGTTATCTTCTCTCCTGCAATATGTTTCGCAGCGAACAGTAGGCCTCGCAACAAAATCGCAAGCGCTCAAAACTGCATCGGTCACCGATAGCTGCCACCGTAGTCACTACTCCTGTTATGGCTGGTCGATCGTCGGCTCGCTTGCCTTGGACGACAAAAGCGATTAGCATGAAAAACATTTCTGTATAAATGTTAATTGTTAGGGGCTATCTTAATCGTCCCAGTCATCGTAAGTTGTGCGGCAATACTCCTGCCGGCAAGTCCGTGTGCCGAACGAGCCCTGCTTCGAGCGGGAGTACCACAAGCAGCAGAATAATGATCAATAAATAACGATTAATAAATAACAATGGCGATTCACTCTCGCTCGAATAAAATGATTCTCGAATAACCAGGAGATGTCCGCATGGTGTCGCGCCTACTCAGCAAATTTATGATTTTTTTATTCGTGTTTGCCTGTTTCATCGCGCTGTATTACGAACCGGCGTTTTTGTATTTTTCCAATTGCGGCTGGAGCGGCATGGCCCTTGGCGCCGACGGTCCGTGCGGTCAAAGCTGGATCGGCCGCGCCTGGCTCGGTTATTTGCAAATCGAGCCGATTTACGCCAATGCGCCGCGCTGGATTCAATTGGTCAATGAATTCGATGTGTTTTTGTTCGGCTGGTTTTACCTGTTGTCGGTCTTTGTCTTTCTGATGAAAAAAGAAGATCAGACCTGGTATCGCAATCTTGCGACGTTTATCGCCGGCATGATGACGTATTCGATGATTCTGTATCTGACCTGGCAAATCCTCAGCGTCGAAGAGACGAAAGCCAATCTGCAGTCGGTTATCATCGCCAATGGTTTGTGGCTGTTTATCTTCACGATGCTGATGACGCGGCTCTATCTGTTTCCCGGCGCGAACGCTCGTGCAACTGCGCATTCTCAATAATAATCGACGCGCGAACTTCTTTTGCGCGAATAGTATTTTTTCGCACAATTTATCAGGAGAGTAACTCATGAAGTTTTCCGGCAAAGTAGCATTGGTAACAGGCAGCGGGCAGGGCATCGGCGAAGGTTATGCCAAGGGGCTCGCTGCGCAAGGCTGTAAGGTAGCGGTTGCGGATGTGAATGAAACGCAGGGCGCGCGCGTCGTACAGGAGATTCAACAGGCCGGCGGTGAAGCGTTGTTCGTCAAAGTCGATGTCGGTAGCGAAGAATCCGCCAACGCGGCGGCGAAGAAAATTAACGACACTTGGGGCCGCATCGATTATCTGGTCAACAACGCGGCGATTTTCGGCAACCTCGAATTCACGCCGCTGCTGACCGTCGAGATGGAGTATTTGCACAAAGTCATCAATGTAAATATGTTGGGTACGGTAGTGATGACGCGCGCGGTGGTGCCCTACATGAAATCGGGCGGTGCGATCGTTAACCAGTCGTCGACCGCGTCGTGGATGCACACCGATTATTATTCGTTTACCAAACTCGCCACCAACGGTATTACCTGCGTGCTGGCGCGCGAGCTTGGTCCGAAGGGCATTCGCGTGAACGCGATCGCACCCGGACCGACCGATACTAAAGCGCTGCGCGACAAAGTGCCGGATGCCTATATCGAGCAAATGGTTGCGGCGCTGCCGATTTCGCGATTGGGCACGCCGGCCGATCTGTGCAAGGCGCTGGTGTTTTTATTATCCGATGACGCGGAGTGGGTCACCGGTTTAATCATGAATGTCGATGGCGGTCATTGGATGCGCGCTTAATCGCAGTATTGAATCGCAATGGTGCCGATTAAATGTCAGATGAAAAATTAGTGATGCCGGCGGATGCACCGTTGGATGGCGATCGACGTAGCTTTTTAAAAAAACTGGGCATGGCGGCAGTCGGCGTAGGCGGGGCGGCGACCTTGGGTTGTGCGCCGACGCAGGCGGTGGCGCGTCGCGATGTCACGCAGTGGGATGCAACCGCGGATTTGGTGGTGGTCGGCACCGGCGTGGCCGGCACCGCAGCCGCGATCGAGGCGCGCCGCGCCGGTGCCGATGTGTTGCTGCTGGAGAAGTTTCATGTGCCTGGTGGTTCGTCGAGCCTGTCCGGTGGCGTCTGTTATATGGGCGGTGGCACACCGCTGCAGAAAATGCTGGGGTTTAGCGACAGCGTCGAAGCTATGTACGACTACATGATGGCGGCGAGCGGTATCAATGCCCAACAGGAAAAAATCCAGCATTACTGCGAGGGTACGCTCGATCAATTTCAGTGGATGATCGATAACGGCATCGTGTATTCGCACGAATTTTCCGAGGAGAAGGAGCTGACGCGTGGCAGCTCTTCGCTGTATTACTCGGGCAACGAAAAAGCCTATCCGTA
>DATIED010000684.1:0-2155 GCA_035455965.1 Spongiibacteraceae bacterium | reverse complement strand
CGTCGCCTGCCCCTGTCTTTTTAAAGGCTCGACTAATGCCGCGCTGGAATCTACTGCCGCAAAAACTTAGCGTGAAAGCTCCGTCCCCTTGTCGGGGCGGAGCGGAGCCTGGGGCATGAGAGCCTTTAAAAAGACAGGGGCAGGCGGCGCATCGCACAAATCGGGGGCCGCCCCCGGCTTTCAAGATCGGACCCCTCCGCCCTGCGGGCACCCCCCCCTATTACATAGGGGAGGCAAGTGACCGGCGCTATTTAATGTAGCGCGCACTCTTACAGCAGCGAACGGCCTTTGCGCGCGGCGATGCGCATTCTCAGCGCATTCAATTTGATAAAACCTTCCGCATCTTTCTGGTTGTAAGCGCCGCCGTCGTCTTCGAAGGTCGAAATTTTCGAATCGAACAACGATTGCTCGGATTGACGACCCACGACGATCACATTGCCTTTGTACAATTTCAAACGCACGACGCCATTCACGTGTTGCTGCGACGCATCGATCATCGATTGCAACATCAGGCGCTCGGGGCTCCACCAGTAACCGTTGTAAATCAGGCTGGCGTATTTCGGCATCAGTTCGTCTTTCAAATGCGCCACTTCGCGATCGAGCGTGATCGATTCGATGGCGCGGTGCGCTTTCAAAATAATCGTGCCGCCGGGGGTTTCATAACAGCCGCGCGATTTCATGCCGACGTAGCGGTTCTCGACCAGATCGAGCCGGCCGATGCCATTGGCGCCGCCGATTTTATTCAGGTTCGCGAGAATCGTTGCCGGACTTAAATCCACGCCGTCGATTGCAACGATATCGCCTTTTGCAAATGTTAAATCGATGTAGGTGGCTTTATCGGGCGCCGCTTCCGGCGATACGCTCCAGCGCCACATATCGTCTTCGGCTTCGGTCCATGGATTTTCCAGGACCCCGCCTTCATAAGAGATGTGCAATAAATTCGCATCCATCGAATACGGCGATTTCTTTTTATTTTTTGCGAAGTCGACCGGAATATTGCGCTGCTCGCAGTACGCCATCAGCGTTTCGCGCGAGGTCAAATCCCATTCGCGCCACGGCGCGATCACTTTAATGCCCGGCTTCAACGCATACGCACCGAGCTCGAAACGGACCTGATCGTTGCCCTTGCCGGTGGCACCATGCGAAACCGCATCGGCACCGGTTTCATTGGCGATTTCCACCAGGCGCTTCGCAATCAGCGGCCGTGCGATCGAAGTACCGAGTAAATATTCGCCCTCGTACAAAGTATTGGCGCGGAACATCGGGAACACGAAATCGCGCACGAACTCTTCTTTCAAATCGTCGATGTAAATCTGCGTTACGCCTAACGCCTGCGCTTTGGCGCGCGCCGGCTCCAACTCCTCGCCCTGGCCGATATCGGCGGTGAAGGTCACCACCTCACAGCCATAGGTATCCTGCAGCCAGCGCACGATCACCGAGGTATCGAGGCCACCGGAATAGGCCAATACCACCTTTTTAATATCGGACGTGGGCTTGAGGTCGGACATGAAACAATCTCCTGGGCGCTGCTGGGGTTCAAGATGCTGGAAGTTAAAGCTGGTACTAATACCAATAAGTAAGGCTCAAAAAATACTGAGCTCAAATCGAGGGCGGCATTTTATCCGATCGGAGCCGGCCTTGCTCGCGTTGCCGCTGCAACCAGCGCAAAGAATGGCCGCCGGCGGTCGCACCGGTCAATTCCATGGCCAATTCCGCAGCTGCCACCAGCTGCTGGAGATCGATACCCGTGGTAAAACCCATCTGCTGCAGCAGTAGCGCCACGTCCTCCGTGGCTACATTGCCGCTGGCGCCCGGCGCGAATGGACAGCCGCCCAGGCCAGCGATCGACGCATCGAATTTACGGATGCCGCATTGCAGCGCCGCATACACATTGGCCAGTGCCATGCCGCGCGTATCGTGAAAATGACAGGTCAGCCGCGCCCCGCCAAACTCGTTCACCAACGCCTGCATCAAGGTCGCAGTCGCGGCCGGATCGGCGGCACCGATGGTATCGGCGATGATCACCTCGGTGGCGCCGGCCGCGAATACCTGCTCGGCCAACGACATAACGCCGCGCGCCTCGATCGCACCTTCGTACGGGCACTCCCACGCAGTCGACAAATACACCAGCGAGTCGATGCCATCGCGCCGGCTC
>DATIED010000683.1:0-2491 GCA_035455965.1 Spongiibacteraceae bacterium | reverse complement strand
CGTGTGTCTGCTGAGCGCGACGCCGTTGTAAATGTAGCTTGATTGTAGCGCGATAGGCGACGCTCGTCAGCGTTAAATGCCGATGTTAAATTTGAGCGCCATAGCGCTGCACGCGATGAAACACATAAGCATGCAGGAGCACTCGCTTGTCTTCTTCGAGCGGCATGAACTCGACGCCCAATACGAATGGGAATGTGGCAGGCGAGGCGGCGATATCGACCTGAGTTTCCGTTTGCGTGCGAATTTTTCCGCTCACCGTCACGTCGCGCACGATATCCTCGAACGCCAGGCACATATGAATAGCCAACTCGTCGCCAACCGCGCCGAGCGCGGTAGTCGATGCCAGCTTGAGACCCAGCACGCTCATATCGATGATCTGACTGGACTGCATTTCAACCATGTCGAGCGCATCGAGATTCGCCACCTGGGCCGGAATATCGACATCGACGCGCACCGCAGCGCGCACATTGCGCATATTGATCGCTGTCGGGTAGGTGAGAAAAACATGCGGAAACGGCGCGCTGTTAAAACCTTCCACCTGACTGATAAAGTTGACGATGCCGGTCCCCGTCACCAGCGATGCCGCCACCCTGGCTCCGACGCGCAAGGTCGAGCCCCCCGCGCTTGCCGGCACCGCAACCAGCACCGCGTGCGGGCGCAGACAACCGACATATTTGCCGGTTACCGCCGGCGCGCGACCGTCGCCGCCGACAGCGCTGATTTTCACGCGCGTGCCGGGCAACAGTTTCAAGTCGTCAAATTGCATAGAGTGTCGAATAACATGAATCGTGAAATGTCACAGTGCGAACACCGACCGCCAAATTCCATTGCTATGGAAATGTATTATCATCGTTAATCATGCAGTGTAGCAAAGCCTGCGCTTTAGCAAGACCTAAAACCATAGCGCTTCGCATCCCCCTGGTCGCCGATGTTAAAATAAAATTCAATCTTACCAAATGGTGCCGTATGTCCAACTTTAAAACCATTTCCGCCGGGGAGGCAAAATCGCTTCTCGAGCGCGGCAATACGCAGTTGATCGATATCCGCGACGCGGTATCTTTCGAACAGGCGCATATCGCCGGCGCAGTGCGCATCGGCAACGACAATATCGACGATTTCATTAAGACAGGGAATAAATCGCAGCCGCTGATCGTTTGCTGCTATCACGGCATCAGCAGCCAACACGCAGCACAGTTTCTTGCCGAGCAAGGCTTCGGCGACGTGTATAGCCTGACGGGCGGCTTCGAGCATTGGCGCGGACAATTCCCCGCCGCTGATTAAATTACCGGCTGCTTACCTTATCAAAGCCGCGCGCAGCCGACGCAATACACATACATCGCCTTGGGATCGTTAAAGCGCGCCAGCGTTTGCAGCGCCCGCAATTGCGTCAACTGACCGAGCAGCGGTTGCAGCGGCGACCAAACCGCCGCGCCGCCGAACCAGGCATGTACTTTATTCGACGCCAAATAACTATTCGATGTCAGGGAACCGCGGTGCAGGTAGCTCTGCGCCCCGCTCAATTTTTGCAGCAACATTTCCGGCGCACTCAGCGGCGCCTCGATCAGCTCCGTTTCATACTGCTTCAGCTGAGCGTGCTCGGCGGCCGATTTAATCGCATCGTTCAAGCCGCCCAATTTATCCACCAGGCCGATTTGCGCGGCATCGCTGCCGGCCCATACTCGCCCTTGGGCAATGGCATCGACCTTCGCAACTTCCATCTCGCGGCCATCGGCCACCACATCGAGAAACTGGCGATAGCCGCGTTCGATATTGCTTTGAATCGCGCGCGCAGTCACCGCATCGAGCGGCCGATCGACCCGCATCGCCCCCGCCAGCGCGGTGGTACCCACACCGTCGGTATGCACGCCGAATTTACTCAGCGTATTTTCCAGAGTGGGAAACGCTCCGAAGATACCGATCGAACCAGTGATCGTGCCCGGTGTTGCCCACACTTCGTCTGCACTGGCGGCGATCCAGTAGCCGCCGGATGCGGCGATACTGCCCATCGATACCACTAATGGCTTGCCGCTATCCTGAAAGTCCAATAATTCCTGACGAATAATTTCGGCGGCAAACGCGCTGCCGCCCTCGCTGTCGATGCGCAGCACCAGTGCTTTCACATGTTCGTCGGTGCGCGCCTGGCGAATCAATTGCGCAAGTGTGTCGCCGCCGACCTGGCCGGCGCGCTGCTCGCCATCCAGGATAACGCCGCTCGCCACGATGACCGCGACTTTGTCTTTGCCGGCACCCACCGCCAGATGTTTTTGGGCAGCGAGATAATCCTGAAAATCGATACCGCGAAAATCGCCGTTTTCATCGGCACCCACTTGCTCGACCAGCCAGTCGTTCATTTCCGCGCGCGTTTTTAACTCATCGACCAAATGCCAGGTCAACGCCGCCTTGCCGGCATCGCCATTGGCCGCCGCATACGCCGCATCGATTTTATTGACGTATTCATCGAGCGCGGCCGGTGCAAAACCGCGCCGCGCCG
>DATIED010000682.1:0-3071 GCA_035455965.1 Spongiibacteraceae bacterium | reverse complement strand
ATGGCGATCACTGCTACGGCCTGCCGGGTTTAATCGCCAGCGCCAATATGGGCGGCCGCACGCTGCCGTTGACGATTTGCGCGCCGGCAGGTATCGCGGAATTTATCGAAGCGGTTTGCCGTTACACCGATTTGCAACGCTTGACGTATCCACTGCACTTCGTACGCAGCGATGCTGCAGACTTTCGTTATGAGGACGACGATGTAACGGTCGACAGCATTGCACTGTCGCATCGCGTGCCGAGCTACGGCTATCGTTTTACCGAGCGGGTGCGCGAATATGCCCTCGATGCAAGTCGGCTCGATGCCTTGCATGTACCGCGCGGCCCTTTGTGGGGCGAACTGCAACACGGCCGCGCCGTGCAGCTCGAAGATGGCAGCCACATCGCACCGCAACAGGTTTGCCTGCCGCAACGCGTTGCGCGGCGCGTGCTGGTGGGCGGCGACAACGATAAGCCGGAGCTGCTCGATGTCGCATTGCAACATAGCGATGTATTAATTCACGAGGCGACCTTCACCGAGGATGTGCTGGCGCGCATCGGTCCGCAATATCAGCACAGCACACCGGCGCAGGTTGCAAAAACCGCGCAACGCGCGCAGCTGGCGCATTTGGTATTGACGCATTTCAGCCAGCGCTACCGCCGCCACCCCCATACAGGCGGGCACTCGCTCGACGATTTATTTAACGAAGCCCGCGCGCTCTACAGCGGCAATCTAGTTATGGCGGAAGACCTCGCCAGCTACGAATTAACCAAAGATAAACAACTGTTGCCGATCGACACGCACTGACCCTCTACACCACCAATCACCAACTACTAACTACTATTATTTGCTGTCCAGCACTTTCCCCCCCAGGCGCTTGCACTCCGCCGGCGTTAAAACCTTAAATCCCTGTCCCATGCATGTGTTCTGTCCCTTGCAGGCATTGGTCGCGGTTTTGCAATCGGAGCTACCGTGGCAGCCGGTAACGCCACCGCAATTCACTGTCGCCTCCTCCGCTGCCGCGACGTGGCTGACCGGTAATGTCGAGCTCAATAACAGCGCCGCAGCGACCGCGCTGAGACGCAATGTTTGAGCGGATAGTTCTTTCATATAAGACCCCATTAAATTATTGCGGATGGTACAAGCCTGTCGAATTGCGATCGCGATCACTCTCGTTTACGTCCATAGTGTTGACAAATCGCCGCGCAATCGTCAGCGTAGTCGTTAATAGATGGAGTGTTAAAGCGAGAAACGGGCGCAATTGAACCGACCCTTGAAGCGAGGAAGCCGCCATGGAAATGGTCTATCACAACCTCAACGATCTATTTAAACAACTCGGACTACCGAATGGCAATGCCGCGATTCGACGTTTTTGCCGCGAGCACTATGTGCCAGCCGACGAAAGCCTGGCCGATGCGCAGTTCTGGAATGCCGCACAGGCGCAGTTCATCCGTGAGGCCTGGCAGGCTGATGCCGATTGGGTCGAACTGATCGACCAGCTCGATGCCTCCTTGCGCCATTGATACCTGCCCGCACCATTGATGCTCATTGCACCATTGATGTCCGCCTGTACTAACTCGAAAAGACCGCCAGTTCGGATGTCGTACGGAATACGGCGCTGGTTATCGGTACTCGCAATCTGGCTGGCGATCGCCGGCTCGGCCACGGCACAAGAGCGGCATCTCTATAACTACAGCATGCGTCACGCCTTGCCGGAGCAGGTATTACCGGTGCTCGATGCGCAGCTGTCCGCCGGCAGCACCATCACGCCGTACAATCAGCAGCTGATTTTGAATGTCACGATCGCCGAATATAGCGCACTCATCGAGCTGCTCAAACAACTCGATGTCGCTCCGCGCTCGTTATTGATCAGCGTACGCAATCAAAATCAAAGCGCCTCGCAACAGGAGCGCTATGGCGTCAACGGCCGGATCGGCGATGGGAATGTGCAGGTGCAAACCGGCGACCATTATCAATCGCGCAGCGAAACGCGCGTTATCGTCAATAACGGAAACGCACAGGAAAACAGCGACGGTACCCAACAAGTGCGCGCCGTCGAAGGCATGGCGGCATTTATCAGCGCCGGCAATACCTATCCTATGCGCAGCGATCGCTACGGCAGCCGCGAACTAGTACCCGTCACCAGCGGCTTCTACGCCACCGTGCGCGTAGTGGATAACGAAGTGATCGTCGATATCGATCAACACAATGATCGCATGCAAGGCAGAACCATCGAAACGCAGGGACTGCAGACCCAGGTGCGCGGACAGCTCGGCACCTGGATTCCACTCGGCGGATTCCAGAGCAGCGGCCAGAATAGCGAGCGCGCTATCTCCAGTTATGGCAGCAGCAACACCAACAGCGCCACCGACCTGGCGATCAAGATCGATCTGGCCAATCAGTGATGCTATTTCGGCAGCCACGCAAACACATATAAAAATCCATCGCCACTCGCTACAATTCAGGCATAGCCATTTTTCGTTTACGCTTCCATTAATACCAATAAATCACGCGAGGAACCAATGCTGCGAGCGATGCTGATCGACGACAAGGGCGGCACCCAAATCGGCGCCGAGCAATTGGTGCGGGACTGGCAGCAACATCGCACCGGATTTTTGTGGCTCGATTTATTTCCACAGGATGGCCCCATGGATACGCCATGGCTGCAGGAATTCGGCATTCATTCGCTGGCGATTCAGGATGCGCAACGTTCTCGCCATCCACCGAAATACGAATTCTTCGGCGATCTGTTATTCGTACTGTTGCGCGGCATGTGTTCGGACAGCGAATCGCTCGATGTCGACACCATTCAGATCGCATTATTCTTCGGCGATAATTTCCTGATCACGCGCCACGAACGCTCCTCGCCGAGTATCGATCGCTATTGGGAACTGTGCATTGAAGATCGCACGGCGATACCGGCCGATCCGAATCTACTCGGCTGGCATATCAGTATGCACGCCGCCAGCCGCTATCTCGACCTGATGAACAATTTCGAACCGCGCCTGGGAGTAATGGAAGATAAAATGTTTCGCCGCCCGCGCGATACCTTGCTCAACCAGCTGGTTGCCAACCGCACCAGCCTGCGCC
>DATIED010000681.1:0-2662 GCA_035455965.1 Spongiibacteraceae bacterium | reverse complement strand
AATCTATTATGTGCTGGAGAGTGCAGGCGGCGCAGATACCAAGATCTCAGTCAGTGGCGGTAGCGCCGTAAGTTATAAAATCACTAATTTAGCGGCCGGAACTTATGACTTCGCGATCTCCGCGATCGATAGCAGCGGCTTGAAGAGTGCATTATCGGGGGTAGTGAGCGTAAAAGTCGGTCCTTGACCAATCGTTGTGTATTAAAAGGGCAGCTGCAGCTGCCCTTTTTTATTGCGGCCTTTTTTAGTGCTGCGAGCTATACATGCAGGCGATTCAGGCCGTTCAGTGCGGCGATCCGGTACGCTTCCGCCATGGTCGGATAGTTGAACGTGGTGGTAATAAAGTAGCGCACGGTATTGCCGCCATTTTTTTGCTGCATGATGGCCTGGCCGATATGAATAATTTCCGTGGCTTCGGCACCGAAACAATGCACGCCTAAAATCTCCAGCGTATCGGGATGGAAGAGGATTTTCAGCATACCGACATCTTCGCCGCTGATTTGCGCGCGCGCGGTCTCTTTGAAAAATGCGCGACCTACTTCGTAGGGCGTATTCGCTTCGGTTAATTCGCGTTCGTTTTGACCGACCGAGCTGATTTCGGGAATGGTATAAATCCCCGTCGGCACATCTCTGACGAAGCGGCAGTGCTCCTTGCCCCGGGCGGAGGCGGCAGCGCCGCGCCCCTGATCGTACGCGGCGCTGGCGAGGCTGGGCACGCCGATCACATCGCCGGCGGCAAAAATATTTTCGACTGAGGTTTGATAGTGATTATCGACGCTGATGTAGCCGCGATGGTCGGTGGCTAAACCAATTTTATCGAGCTGCAGATCGGCGGTGTTGCCGGTGCGACCATTGCACCAGAGCAGCGCATCGCCGTGCAGGCGTTTGCCCGAGCGTAGATGCAGGGTAACGCGATCCGCGCTGGTTTCGACCGACGAGTACGTTTCGCGATGGCGCATCATCACGCCGTGATCGCGCAGGTGATAGCTCAGCGCGTCGGAGATTTCGTCGTCGAGAAATTCCAGCAAGCGGTCGCGCGAATTGATTAGTTCGACCTTGGTGCCGAGGCCCGAAAAAATGGATGCGTATTCGCAACCGATAACGCCGGCCCCATAAATTAAAATTTTACGCGGTGTGTGTTGCATGCCAAGAATGGTATCGCTGTCGTAAATGCGCGGATGAGAAAAATCCACATCGGCCGGTCGATACGGCAGGGCGCCGCTGGCGATTACGAAATTGCGCGCGCGCAGCCGCTCGACGCCACCGTCGTGTACCGCCACTTCGATAGTGTGCGGATCGATGAAATGCGCACTGCCATGCACGATTTCGATACGATTGCGCTGGTAAAACTTGCTGCGCATTTTTACTTGCCGTTTGATCACGGCATCCGCACTAACCAGCAAGCGCGGAAACGATAGCGATTGCGGCTCGCCGATATCGCGGAACATAGGGTTAGTGTTGAAACGCATCAACTCTTTAACGGCGTGGCGCAAGGTTTTCGATGGAATGGTGCCACGATGAGTGCAGGCGCCGCCCACCCAGTGGTCCTGTTCGATGACGGCGGCGGTGAGATCGTGTTTAGTGGCGTTGAGCGCGGCGCTTTCGCCGGCCGGTCCGCTACCGATGGCGATGAGGTCGTAGTCGAACTTTTCCATAATGCTTCTATCGGCGGGAGTTTGGTAACAGAGTATAGATGAGCGTATGCGGGGCAGAAAGTTTGGCAGTTAATTATTGGCGGATATTTACCAAAGACCAACGTAGTGAAGCGACCACACGGCGTGGATAGTTGTTGGGGGTTTTATCGCTGTCAGGGTGCCGTAGCGACAATAATCGCGCGTCGCGGTGCCGGATAACCTTCGACCGTTTTGTTGATATCGCCCGGATCGAGACATTGCGCCAACGATTGAAATGTCATCCAGTCGGTGGGGCGTTGCTCCTCGGTGGTAGTCGAGGTGACGCTGATCAACTGCGGATTTTTAAAGCCGACTTTTTTCAGCCAGCTCTTCAAGGTCGCGGCGCTTGGAATAAACCAAACGTTATTCATGCGCGCATAACGATCATCCGGCACTAATACCTCCCCGACGCCGCCATCGATAACCAGCGTTTCCAGTACCAGTTCGCCGCCGGGGCGCAGCGCCTCGCGCAATTCGAGTAAATGATCGAACGGCGAGCGGCGGTGATACAACACACCCATCGAAAATACGGTATCGAAAAAGCGCAGTTTGGCGGGTAATTGTTCGATGCCCAGCGGCAATACGCCGACCGCGGCATCGCCGATATAGCGTTGCATCGCCGCGAATTGCACGACAAACAATAAAGTGGGATCGATGCCGACTACTAATTCCGCGCCGGCGCCGCGCATGCGCCAGCAGTGATAGCCATTGCCGCAGCCGACATCCAGCACCTTACGGCCGGCTAGCGAAGAGATATGGGTTTTCAGGCGATCCCATTTCCAATCCGAGCGCCATTCGGTATCGATGCGCGTGCCGAGCAATTCAAATGGACCTTTGCGCCATGGATGCAGCGCCATCAGCGTGGTTTGCAACTGCTGTTGTTGCTCGGCATCGACTTTGTCGCGGCTGGGAATAGCAATCGCGTTGCGGTCGAGCTCGATCGAATCGGTCGGCCATGCCGGCAAGGCGGCTAATGCGGCGTACCAGGC
>DATIED010000680.1:0-3268 GCA_035455965.1 Spongiibacteraceae bacterium | reverse complement strand
TATCGGCGAGTTCACCGCATTATTTGCGGCACCCGACCAGGAGTTGGCTGCGAGTCTGCAGCAGGCTCACACGGTCGTTAACAGTTTGGCGGATTTATCCATACCCACTGTCGTCGCTATCAACGGCGCCGCTTTAGGCGGTGGATTTGAGCTTTGTCTGGCAGCCGATTATCGTGTCCTGGCCGAGGATGGTTCGGTCGGTCTGCCGGAAATCAAACTTGGCATTTATCCCGGCTTCGGCGGCACGGTGCGTTTGCCGCGTTTGATCGGCTGCGATAACGCGGTCGAATGGATCGCAACTGGCGCGGAAAAAAAATCCCAGGACGCGCTGCGCGCCGGTGCGGTCGATGCGGTGGTACCGAAAGAAAAATTGCGCGTGGCCGCGCTCGATTTACTGCAGCAATGCATCGATGGCAATTTCGATTACCAGGCGCGCCGCAGTGAGAAAAATGCGCCGGTACATTTAAATGACATTGAGCGCCTGATGGCATTTATGACTGCCAAGGCATTGGTGGGTGCACAAGCTGGTCCCAATATGCCGGCACCGCTAAGTGCCGTGAAGTCGATCGAAAAAAGTGCCGGCAGCACGCGCGACGAAGCGCTGGAGATCGAAGCCAAGGGCTTTATCAAGCTGGCAAAAACGCCGCAGGCCGCCGCGTTGATTGGTATTTTTATCAACAATCAAACGATCGGCAAACTCAATCGGCGCTTCGATCAAAATGCTAGCCCGGTGCTGCGTGCCGGTGTATTGGGTGCTGGCATTATGGGCGGTGGCATCGCCTACCAATCGGCACTGAAAGGTGTGCCGATTTTGATGAAGGACATCGCCGAAGCGGGCTTACAGGCTGGAATTGCCGAGGCCAGTGAGTTATTGACGCAGCGCGTCGAGCGTGGGCGGATGAAGCCGGCGCAAATGGCGGAGGTGCTCGGGCAAATTCGGCCAACGCTCGATTATCAAGGTTTTAACGAGTTGGATCTGGTTATCGAAGCGGTCGTAGAAAACCCTAAGGTCAAGCAAAGCGTACTGGCCGAGTGCGAACAGAAAATTTCCGAAAAGACCGTATTGACCTCGAATACCTCGACGATTTCGATTACGCAGTTGGCATCGGTGTTAAAACGCCCCGAACAGTTCTGCGGTATGCATTTTTTTAATCCGGTGCACCGTATGCCGTTGGTGGAAGTGATTCGCGGCGAAAAAACTAACGATACCACAGTGGCGCGCGTGGTCGAGTACGCCAAGAAACTTGGCAAGACACCGATCGTTGTCAACGACTGCCCCGGTTTTTATGTCAATCGCGTGTTGTACCCGTATTTTGCAGGTTTCAGTTTACTGGTGCGCGACGGCGTGGATTTTCGTCAGGCGGATCGCGTCATGGAAAAGTTCGGTTGGCCAATGGGACCAGCTTATCTGCTGGATGTGGTCGGTATCGATACCGCCAATCATGCGACGCAAGTCATGTCGGCAGGTTTTCCCGATCGCTTCGCATTCTCCGATAAGCCAGTGCACGCGGTTATGTTTGAGCGAAAGCGCTACGGGCAAAAAAATGGTGCCGGCTTTTACCGCTACGAAACAGACAAGAAAGGTAAGCTGAAAAAAGTAGAGGATCCCATCGCGCTGGAGCTGGTGCGCTCATTGCAAAAAGAATCGCGCGAATTCTCCGATGAGGAAATCATCGCACGCCTGATGATTCCAATGTGCAACGAAGTGGTGCGCTGCCTGGAGGAAGGTATTGTCGGCACGCCGGCCGAAGCCGATATGGGCTTAGTGCTGGGAATCGGCTTTCCACCGTTCCGCGGCGGTGCGCTGCGTTATATCGATCAGCTGTCGGTCGACGAAAAAGCCGGCGCGGCGGCGTTTTGTGCGCTGGCCGATCGTTATACGGCGCTCGGAAAGATTTATGAGCCGCCCGAAATTTTGCGAAAAATGGCGACCGAAAACCGTCGTTTCTTCAGCGCTTAGGGAGAGTGAGAGATGGGCTTGCGAGGTAATGTTTTGCGGGACAACGATGCGGTTATTGTCGATTGCGCGCGCACACCGATGGCGCGCTCGAAGAATGGCGTCTTTCGCTTTGTGCGCGCCGAGGACTTGTCTGCGTATTTGATCGACGCGGTATTAAGCCGCAATGCCGCGCTCGATCCCGCTACGATCGACGATGTCATCTGGGGGTGCGTCAATCAAACCAACGAGCAAGGTTGGAATATGGCGCGCATGGTGACGCTGCTGACAAAGATCCCTCATTCCGTGCCGGCGCAAACGGTGAGTCGCTTGTGCGGCTCATCGATGTCGGCGTTGCACACCGCGGCGCAGGCGATTCAAAGCGGCAACGGCGATATATTTATGGTGGGGGGCGTCGAGCATATGGGCCATCTGCCGATGGATTACGGTATAGACCCCAATCCGCGCCTGAGTAAATACGTGGCGAAAGCAGCGGGTTTGATGGGGCTCACTGCCGAGGCGTTGGCGATGTTGCACGGTATCGATCGCGAGCAGCAGGATCAGTTCGGTCTACGTTCGCAACAACGAGCCTTCGCCGCGCAGCAAGCGGGAAGTTTCGAGCGCGAGATCGTACCGATCGAGGGACATGACGAGGAAGGTTTAAAGCAATTGATTCGCCACGACACGACGATTCGCGGCGATACCACCATCGAATCGTTGCGCAGTCTCAAGCCGGCGTTCAATCCAAAGGGCGGCACCGTGACGGCGGGCACCAGTTCGCAAATTACCGATGGCGCATCGGCGATGCTGGTGATGTCGGCGGCAAAAGCGAAGACCCTGGGTTTAAAGCCGCGTGCTCGCATTGTCAGTATGGCGGTGGTTGGCGTCGATCCTTCGATTATGGGTTATGGCCCGGTGCCTGCGACACAAAAAGCGCTGCAGCGCGCCGGTTTAAACATCGACGATATCGATTGCGTCGAATTGAACGAAGCATTCGCGGCACAGGCGATACCGGTGCTGAAAGACTTGGGTTTGCTCGACAAGCTCGACGACAAAGTGAATCTTAACGGCGGTGCCATTGCGCTCGGCCATCCGTTCGGTTGCTCGGGGACGCGTATTACCACCACGCTCTTACACATCATGGAAGCGCGCGATAAGCAAATCGGTTTGGCGACGATGTGTATCGGTATGGGGCAAGGCATAAGTACGATTATAGAGCGTGTATGAGTGAATTGATTTCGCTGCTTTCGAGCGAGCGTTGTGTACGTCTGCAGGCGGACCATCCCGAACAGCTATTAGATACTGCGGTCGCCGCATTTGATTCCTCTGGAC
>DATIED010000679.1:0-4230 GCA_035455965.1 Spongiibacteraceae bacterium | reverse complement strand
GTAATCGATCCATCATCGTCGACCTTCGTCGATAAAAATCTACCTGTCCAAGATATTTTTTCTCACCTGATCAATCTCGACAAAGTACGGCCGCACGCGCCAATTTTTGACAGCGGCTTAATGGCTACGGCGCTCGGCCCGCAGCTTTATGCGGTGGCGAGTGTGATGCGCACCGATACCGATAGCGAGGCGCGCGGCACCCTGCTGCTCGGCATTTCGCTCGACGATGATTTCATGCGCGACATCGAGGAGACCGCCCAGGTACATATTGCCTTGGCACCTCTCACTGCCGCGGAGCGCGGCGACAGCGTCGAACTATCGCCGGAACAGCTATATCGCGACAGCGCCAATCAGATGACCTGGTTACTGACGGATAACAATAAACGTCCGATCGTAAAAATGATTTTGGATATGCCGGCGCGCGACAATGAAGCGGATTTATGGGTGCTGCCGCTGATATTTGCATTCTTGGTAGGGGCCGTCGGCGGCGTCGGGATTTTAATTTTATTTCGGCAACTACTCATAAAGCCCATCATTTCGATCGGCGAACATCTGCAAAATGTGCGTACGCGCGCCGACTACAACCTGCGCCTGAATAGTCGTCTTGGCAATGAAATCGGCGACTTGAGTCGGGGCATCGATGCCTTGGTGACGCAGGTGCAAAGGCAACAGGATCAATTGCAGGCGCAATCGATGGAGATGCAACGCCTATCCTACAACGACGGACTGACCGGGTTGGCAAACCGCCGCCGCTTCGATCAGGCAATGACCATCAACTGGGCCTTGGCGCAACGCAATCAAACACCATTGGCGCTATTGATGTGCGATGTGGATTATTTCAAACGCTACAACGATCACTACGGCCATCTGCGCGGCGACGAAGCGCTGCGCAAAGTGGCTGCCATCATCAAACGTATCATCACCCGGCAATCCGATGTCGCGGCACGCTACGGCGGCGAAGAATTCGCAATTTTATTGCCGGACACCGACGAGGAGGGAGCCAAAGGAATCGCGGAGCGCCTGCAAAAAGAATTGCTCGCGGCCGGTATTCCACATGCCGACTCGCAGACCAGCCCGCTACTCACGGCGAGCATCGGTATCAGCAGCTTCATACCCACCGCACAACAACAACCACGGGAACTGATTCAGCGCGCCGACGAAGCGCTGTACGCCGCCAAAGCGGCCGGCCGCAATTGCATTATGCTGGCCTCGCGGATAGAAAAATAATAAGTTCAGCCAACGAACAATCGATGGCGATCGTAGAAATTGCTTTGAACCCCACATGAGTTATGCGAAATTCGGCATCGCTGAATTTTATAAAATGATATTTACAAATTAGAACCGTGACCCCACTTGTGGCATTAGTGGTTGTGGGGCGCGTTTGTTCACAGCGTGAATTTCGTAGGGCGCAATAAGCAACGCGCATTGCGCCGCACATCGCAACAATAATACGGCGCAATGCCCTTCGGTTATTGCGCCCTACGCGCTGCTCGGAAGCCATTCGTAGGGTGTGTCATTCGACACACCACGCGGTTTTGTGCGAAGCCGATCGGCGGATCGAATGATCCGCCCTACACTTATGGTCCGAGAACATGGCAGAGGATCATCAAGCGGCGCCTGGCTGAGTGTTTCAAAGGCCCGACTAATGCCGCGCCTGAATCTACTGTTGAAATCTCAGCGTAGAGTGGCGCACCCTTGTCGGTGCGACGCTGAGCTTAGGGCATGAGGGCCTTTGAAACACTCAGCCAGGTGCCGCGTCGACGAAGCTGCATTGCAGGTAGCACAATACTGAACATCACAAGGCATCCTGAAAAAGATACCGGCTAAATCTGAAATGCGTAGCGCATTATTTACGCCAATGTCGCCGCCAACTCGCGTGCAGCACAGAAATCGATTTTGCCATTGCCCAATTTCGGCACCGCCGCAATCAAATAAATCGCCGCCGGCATAAACGATGGATCGATAGCGGCCGCCTGCAATTGCCGTTGGATGTAGCCGCCCTCCAACTGCGTGACAACTAAAGCAACAATTTTTTCACCGCAGTCCATATCCGGCAAGGCGACCGCGATCACTTCAAATTCATCCTGAACAAATGCAGCCGATAGCTTTTCCTCTACCGCCGTTAAACTCACCCTGCTATCGCCCACTTTTGCGAAGCGCGTATAGCGATCGACAACGGTAAGAAAACCATCCGCATCCATCCGGCCTTTATCGCCGGTTTTATACCAGTGCATGCCTTCCAACTCGATAATCGCCGCCGCTGTAGCATCGACATCGTTCAAATAACCCTGCATGATCTGGCAGCCGCCAATCAGAATCAGCCCATCGGTATCCGTCGGCAATTCCAGCAACGTATCGGGATCTACTATTTTGCAGCTCGACCCCGGCAGCGGCATACCGACGCTACCGGGCTTTGTGCCGCGCTGCACCTGCCAATAACTGGTATCCAAACGATCCGGCATATTCACGCTGGCAACCGGCGCGGTTTCCGTCGCACCGTAACCTTCGTAAATATCTTTATTAAACTTTAATTTAAAAGCATTACGCACATCGTCGCGCAGCTTTTCGGCACCGGCCACTACAATTCGCAACGATGTCAACATCAGCGGATGAATAGCATCGTGCCGGGTGTAAAGATGCAAATGCGCGCTGGTATCGAAATAAATTGTCGCGCGATATTCGGCGATCATTTTTGCCGCACCCAATACGTCCGCTGCATCGGCGTACAAAACGACCGGAATACCTTCGAGCAACGGCATCAATATTGCGGCGGTAAAACCGAATGCCGAAAATAGCGGTAGCGTGACCATTGCCAAATCGTCCGCCTCGCGATTCAACACATCCGCTATCTGGCGCACGTTGCCCAGTAAATTATGGTGACTCAGCACCACACCTTTCGGCGCGCACTCGCTGCCGCTGGTAAAGACAATCGCCGCAGCCGCGTCACCCGCAACGCGTACGAGGCAGAGACGGCTCAATATGGCGATCGGCAGTAATCGAGCCGCCAGCAACCAACATGTCGCCGTTAACGAATTGTCGCGCACGGCCGGCGCATCGAGATAAATCACTCGCCGTCCACTTTGTTGCAGGAGCCCACTTTGTTGCTGGCAAATTAACGCATCGACAATAACGGAGTCGCTTTGCTTCAACTCTGCAATAAATTGCTGCGACGTATAAATCGTATCGATTGCGGCCACTTCGAGCGCGTGGCGCAAAGTCCGGACATCGGTGTAATTTAAATTGATCACCGTTTTGCCGGCGCACAATGCTGCCATATTAGCGATCGCTGCCGCGCTGCTGGCCGGCAACAACAAGCCGATATTCTGCCCCGCATTACTACGCTTGATCTTTCTGGCCAATGCCAGCACCGCTGCAATGCTCGCAAAGCCCGATAGCGGTGCCGATGCTGTATCGCCGATGGCAAATTTGGCGCCCAGCGTTTTTGCGCTGCGCAGCCATACCTCGGAGAGCGTCGGCAGCTCGGTAACGTATTGCTGCCATGAACGCACCGATAAATCCAGGACGCGACGCTTCAACACATCCACTTTCGTGTCCTTCGCGATCGGTGCGCCGAAAGCAACGATGATGTCGCGCTGCGAACCGCTGTCGCGCGCCATCTGCAAATGTGCGCTGGCGCGTGAGAATTGGCTGCCCCACAGGCCGCGCAAATAAAACGGCACTATGACCACCGCCTCGTCGACCAGCGCGCAGGCGCGCTCGTAGCCGGCCCGAAACGTCGCAAGATGACCACTGCGGCTGATGGCGCCCTCGGGAAACAGACACACCACTTCGCCGCGCTGCAACAATGCCGCCACCTGCTCAAGTGCCGCCTGCGCACTCTCGCCCTGACTGATCGGCACAACTCCGAATAACTGGAAAAAACGTCGCAGATACCAACGCTCGTAAATATTCTTCAGCATGACGAAACGCACCGGGCGCGGACAGGCGATTTGCACGATCGCCCAATCGATCCAGCTGATATGATTGCCCAGCAACAGGACACCGCCGCGCTCGGGGATAAACTTGAAACCCTGTACCCGCACGCGATAGCGGCGAGTCAATAAAAAGCTCAATACTAACCGCACCAGCGACTGCGGCAATTTAATTACTGTATAGCCCGTGCCCAGTAATGCCACCACCGCAATCATCAGCAATAAGCCGGTGGTATTCGCACCGAGCACCGCCACGACTGCAGTGACGATCAGAAAGCCGAGCATGGCAATATTCTGC
>DATIED010000678.1:0-5252 GCA_035455965.1 Spongiibacteraceae bacterium | reverse complement strand
ATCGAAATGTTGATTTGAGATGATTGTTTAGCAATGCCGGGCGCACGAACAACGTGTACTCCCAGCGCATTGTCGCGCGCGACAGCGGCGAGTGTACGCGACTGCGTTGCCAGCGCGTAAATATTCGCCGGATCATTATCGATTGGCAAGCGCGGCGCTTGAGCGGGAGCACGACAAACCGCACAATGGCGCATTCAGTCGCAAGCTAAACAAGGACATCGCCATGAAACGTTGGTCGCTATTATTAATCTTGCTGTGCAGTGCTTTGGTACACGCCGAATTACGCGAACAAGCCGTTTCCTATCGCAGCGGCGAAACGACGCTGAAAGGTTATCTGGCATGGGACGATAAGTTCAACGGTAAACGTCCCGGCGTATTGGTCGTGCACGAGTTCTGGGGGCTCAACGATTATCCGCGCGAACGCGCCCGCATGCTGGCGGAGCTCGGTTACACCGCGTTCGCCATCGATATGTATGGCGAGGGCCAGGTCGGCGAGCACCCCCGCGAAGCCAGTGAATTCATGAACGCCGTATTGAGCCACGCCGATATCGCCAAGGCGCGTTTTCTCGCCGCCAAGAAGTTTTTGGAACTGGAACCCACGGTCGATCCGAAAAAAATCGCAGCGATCGGTTATTGCTTCGGCGGTGCGACAGTACTGATGATGGCGCGCGAGGGCGTCGATCTCAAAGGCGTCGTCAGCTTTCACGGCCTGTTGAATGCGGGTGCCCCTGCCCAACCGGGCCAGATTAAAGCACGCATCCTGGTCGAAACCGGTGCCGACGATCAGATGGCCAACGCAACGGAAGTTGCTGCCTTCGAAAAAGAGATGACAGCTGTCGGCGCAACCTACCATGTCGATAGTTACGCCGGCGTGAAGCATGGCTTCACCAATCCAGCCGCCGATGAGGCCGCCAAAAAATTTGGCTTGCCGGTGGCTTACGATGCCGCAGCCGATAAGAAATCGTGGGCCGCCATGCAGCAGTTCTTCGCGGCAATTTTTGCAGGCTAAGCACTTCTGCACCAGACACCTGCGAACGCTATGCATTTGTGAGCTATGCACCTATGCACCTATGAACTACGCCCCCTGAACCGCCGGAATATGAGTCGGGCAGTAAAGGTCGGGGGGAGGATCGGGGAGTAAGCGCCGCCGAGGCCGGCAGCGGCAGCAACCAACTCCCTCGCGATCCCGCATTGTTAACCTGGCAGTGCGGCTAATATTTGCCGCTCGAACGGCTGTTTTCGAATCGAGCGGCAAAAAATTGACAGCCGACTGACTCAAACCTCCAAAAACTCTTCCCCATCCATGCTATCTATTTGAAAAGTAAAAATTTATTAAAGCGTTTCGCGCGCTGGCACAGTTTTCGCTCAGTTGCCTTCGAGGTCAATATTTTTGACATCGCCAGGGAGCTGGCATCGCGCGAGAGTCACCATGATCGAAATAGAAAAAATGCCAGCCACCGCTAATCTGCAGGTGATCTCTTCCGCCGCGTTAGCCGACGAGGCAACGAGCGCGCAACACCGCCAGCTCGCCGCCAACCTGCGGCTGGGCAACCTGCTCCATAGCAGTCTCGACTTAAATGAAGTCCTGCGCTTATTCGCCAGAGAGTTGCAACGCGAACTTGCGACTAAAGGCCTGCATTACAACGAAGATAATCTAGGTATCGATATCGATATCGCGGAGACCGGTATTCACCGCGCCCAATACCGTTTGGAAGCCGATGGTACCGAACTCGGTCAATTGCAATTGAGCCGCGATAAGCGTTTCACCAAGCGCGAACTTGAGCGCATGGAATTGATGATCGGCTGCCTGGTACCGGCCCTGCGCAATGCACTGCAATATATGTCCGCGATGCAAACCGCTACCCGCGACTCTTTAACGCAAGTCGGCAATCGCGTGGCGCTGGAAATTACCGCCGATCGCGAGATCGCCATGGCGCGTCGCACCGGCCAACCGACGGCGATACTGGTGCTCGATATCGATCACTTTAAAAGTATCAACGACACCTATGGCCACTCGGCCGGCGACCGTGTGTTGATCGACGTAGCGCAACAGCTGCGCGAAAACTGCCGCGAAGTCGATTCGATTTTTCGCTTTGGTGGCGAAGAGTTTGTGGTATTGCTCAGTCAGACCGAAGAGATTGGCGCCACGGCTATCGCGGAGCGAATTCGCCTCGCCGTCGCCAACATGAATACGCAATATCAGCAGCAAACGATTCAGATCACCGCCAGTATCGGTATTGCCTGCTTGAGTCGCGGCGAAGGTTTACCCGCCTGGTTTGAGCGCGCCGATCGCGCGTTATATCTGGCGAAGAAAAGCGGCCGCAATCGGGTTATGCGCGCCGCGCAAAGAAGTATCGCCTGAAAAATCCTTTAAAATTATCGTCAACGTGCCGGTCGCCGCGGAAAACCGCGCGGCGCCGGACGATTCTTGCGCTGCTCGCGCTGCAATTTTTGTTTTTCCACCGGCAATAGCGGCGCGACCAGCGGTGCCGGCAAACCCGCCAACGCGTACAGCGCGGTCAACTCTTCGGGCGGCATTTCCTGCCACTGGCCCTGCTTCAGACGCGACGGTAAAAAGACCGGCCCGTAGCGCACGCGCTTCAAGCGGCTAACCTTCACTTCCTGCGATTCCCACAAGCGCCGTACTTCGCGGTTGCGTCCCTCCATCAGACAAACATAAAACCAGCGATTGACGCCGGTGCCGCTGCCGCCGGAAGTGATGTCGGTAAATTTCGCGATACCGTCCTCCAACAGCACGCCGTTGCGCAAGCGCGCCTGCATGTCGTCGTCGACCTCGCCGAGCACGCGGCAGAGGTACTCCCGATCGATATTACTGGATGGATGCATCAGCGCATTGGCCAGCTCGCCGTCGGTGGTGAACAGCAATAAACCACTGGTATTGAAATCGAGGCGCCCGATGGATATCCAGCGCTCGCCGCGCAGCGCCGGCAGCCGATCGAAAACGGTCGGCCGGCCCTCCGGATCGCGTGCGCTGCAAATTTCGCCCTCCGGCTTGTTGTAGATCAGCACGCGCGCGCGCCGCTCCTCGGCCGCTTTCAAAGCAATCGGATGACCGTCTACCAGAATCTTGTCGCGATCCTCGACGCGATCGCCGAGATGCGCAATTTTTCCATTCACCGTGACGCGATTGGCGCCGATCAGTTTTTCCATATCGCGCCGCGAACCCAGGCCCGCGCGCGCCAATACCTTTTGTAACTTTTCGCCGCTAACGTTTGTTGTTTCCACGTATTAACCAATGCTCCCGGTCGATGGCGCTGCCATCTCTGTAATTGCCTTCGCCACATCGGTCTCTTCCGCAGCATCGATTGCCGCTGCGGATCGCTCAATATTGGGTTGAGCGCCTGTTTGCTCGTTTATCGGCTCGCTCGTATCGGTATCGGTATCGGTATCGGTATCGGTATCGGTATCGGTATCGGTATCGGTATCGGTATCCAATTGTGCCGCTACAACGAGATTTTCGCTCGCTAATTCTGTCTGGCCGTCGATAGCCATTTCCTGCTGCTCGACTTCGGTATCCGCTTGCTGCTCGGGCAGTAACGTGTCCGCGCCTTCGATCGACAGTTGCGCGCTCAGTGCATCGAGATCGCGCAGATCGGCCAGGGCCGGTAACTCATCGAGATTTTTTAAATTGAAATAATCGAGGAAGCGCCGCGTGGTGGCATACATCGCCGGCCGTCCCGGCACATCTTTGTGGCCGACGACACGGACCCAATCGCGCTCCAGCAAAGTTTTAATAATATTGGTCGCCACCGCCACACCGCGAATATCTTCGATATCGCCGCGCGTGATCGGCTGCCGATAGGCGATCAGCGCCAATGTCTCGAGCAATGCGCGGCTATATTTTTGCGGCTTTTCTTCCCACAGCCGGGCGATCCATGGCGCCACTTCCTGAATGACCTGAAAGCGAAAGCCACTGGCTATTTCCCGCAACTCAAAACCGCGGCCCGCGCACTGCTCGGCAATTGCAGCCAGCGCGACGCGAATCGAATCCAGCGCCGGGCGCTCGCCTTCCTCGAATAAAGCGGCCAGTTCTTCCACCGTCAACGGCTTGCCGGCCGCCATCAAAGCGCCTTCGACAATGCGTTGCAATTGATCGTTTTCCATAGTCGTCATAAGAGTCTATCTGTCGTAGCCGTCAATCAGTAAGTGAGTTGAGCGGTAAGCGAATTGAACGCATAAAAATCAGCTTGAACGAGCTTTTACGTGAATCGGTCCGAACGGCTCGGTTTGGACGATTTCGATCAGCGCTTCCTTGATCAACTCCATGATCGCGAGAAACGTCACCACCACGCCGAGCCGGCCCTCCTCGGCGGAAAATAGCGCAACGAACGGCGTGAATCGATTCGGCGACACGCGCGCCAACACTTCCGACATACGCTCGCGCGTCGATAGCTTTTCCTTTTGCACGTGATGACTTTCGAATAAATCGGCGCGCCGCAATACTTCAGCCAGCGCAATCATCATTTCCTTCAAATCGACCTGTGGTTCGGGTTTGGTTTTATTGAGATCGGGCAGATCGACCGACACCAAAAAGTTTTCGCGGCCGACGCGCGGCAGGCTATCGACATCCTCGGCGGCCTTTTTGAAACGCTCGTATTCCTGCAGACGCCGAATCAATTGCGCGCGCGGATCTTCCTCTTCTTCTTCTTCGGTGCTGGAGCGCGGCAACAACATGCGCGATTTAATTTCCGCCAGCATCGCCGCCATCAATAAATATTCGGCCGCCAATTCGAACTGCATGGCGCTCATCATATTCACGTAATGCATATACTGCGTGGTAATGGCGGAGACGTTGATCTCCAGAATGTCGAGGTTCTGGCGCTTGATCAGGTACAACAGCAAATCGAGCGGGCCTTCGAACGCTTCGAGAAAAACTTCGAGCGCCTCCGGCGGAATATATAAATCCTTGGGCATTTCAGTGATCGGCTTACCCTGCACGACGGCGAATGGCAACTCGGCCTGCTGTGCGCTGGATTGCCGCAGTTCATGCAGACGCGGCACGCCGACCTCGGTCGGCGCGGCCGCATCGGGGACGGGTGTCGGCAGCGGCTGGGCGATCGATTGTTCGGAATTCACGCGGCGATAAGTCTCGTTCTAGGGGGCCAGCAAGGAAGGCGGCATTATAGCGGCATGCCTGCCGCGCCGATAGCTAAGTCAGTGGCGAGCGCTCCGGCTCAATCCTGAAACGGCGCGACATCGCCGCGCCCGACCCGGATAATTACCGGCGTGTC
>DATIED010000677.1:0-4051 GCA_035455965.1 Spongiibacteraceae bacterium | reverse complement strand
GCCAATTACTGGCAGGCCGAACAATTTCAGATCGACGACGCCTATTCGTGGAATTTTTCCAGCAGCGGTTATCAAGGCATAGAGTTCGCGTTTAATGAAGGCGGTTTCTATGCACTGGCAGTGCACGATGGCGATATCGCCGCCGTGCCGGTACCGGCAAGTGCCTGGCTGTTCGGGTCGGGCCTGCTTGGACTAATAACCACCGCGCAACGCAAAAGCCGCCGATAAGTCTTCGTTATTTTTTGCACGTCGCCATCATTGAAGATACCGCCATCGCGCCGACAAAACATGCTCGGTCCGATGGTGAACGCGATAGCCAGCTTATTTTGCGTGAGATGCCAGATTTCAGGTTTATTGTGCAATGAACAGGCTTAGCGACAGACCGATAAGCTGAAAGATTGGAGGTAACCTCACCAGCCACATCCCGGCACACGAATCAACAACTACCGTTGCTCCCTTCCGGGCCTGGCGGGGTTCGCTGTCTACCGTTGCGAGAGGACCGATGAGGTCACCATAACGCTGCAGAGCGCATCGACCAACTGCGCCGACACTTGCAAGGGCGCGTATTCTGCTGAATTACTAATACCGTTGCAAGTGCAATCGCCGTCGCAAGCGCATTCCCTTCCTTGCGCTAAGGCGCGCCGGCAATCAGTTCGCTGGAAACTTCTTGAAAATCGCGTCGACCGTTTCGCGGATATAGGTATCGCGCTCGCCCGGTGTTTTGAAGGTGGGCACGCGCCGCGCTGCGATACCGCGCCATACCAGTTGTTTGGTCTTGGCATCGACCATATCGATGATCAATTTGCCCTCGGTGTATTGATTGACCCAGACGTCCGAATCGAAACCGGGGCCGTAACAGCGCCAGCAGGGGTAGTAGCCGAAGTTGGAGTGGAACGAAGATATATCCAGCTTCTCTTCCTCGCCGATATGGTAGGTGATCAGCACCGCCGCCTGATCATCGGCGGCCGCATGCAAACCTTTCGCGGCCAATTGATCGTCGACGGCGCGATGTACGCGGCCTGCCACCAGATCGTTATCGATCATCGGATCGACATGTGCCGACGGCCGCTTGATCCATGCATAGCTGGCATCGGCCGGCATTTGCCACGCCGGATCATAATCGGTGCTGACCGGAATAGCGCCGCATGCATTTAAAACTATCGCCGCCATCGACAAGACACAAACGCGCAACCAGCTTTTCATTTTGGTACCCTCTCCAGTGCGACAACTGACTTCATTACAGTGACTCGTAACTTCATTATAGCGACTCAACGTTGGATGGCACGACCGCTGTGGAGGTTCCCAGATAGGTCGCCAAAAACTTATCCATCGCCTCGAACAACTGCAGGCGTTGTTCATAGCTGCTGAGAAAGTGATCGCCATCTTCCTGTACGATGAACTGATAGGGCTTGCCGGCGCTTTTCAGGGCGGCGGCCATCTGCTCGCTCTGTTCGAATGGAACCGAGCGATCCTTGGTGCCGTGCACCAACAGAATCGGCATCTTAATTTGATCGGCCAGCAGGCGCGGCGAAGTAGCCTTCAGCTGCTCGCGATCGCTCCAACTACTGCCGATCTGCAACGTCGCCACCTTCGCGTTTCTAAAATTGCGCCTGCTATCGACCAGTTCGCGCAGATCGCTGACTCCCGCAAAACTAATCGCGCAGCGGTAGAGATCGGCGGACTTAACCGCGCCCATCAATGCCGCGTAACCGCCGTAGCTGGCGCCGACGATACAAATACGATCTTTGTCGGCGATGCCCTGCTCGATTAACCAGCGCGTGCCATCGACAACATCGTCCTGCATTTGCAGGCCCCATTGCTTAAGCCCGGCCGTCATGAAATCGTGGCCGTAACCGCCGGAACCACGAAAATCCATTTGCAACACCGCGTAGCCGCGATTGGCAAAAAACTCGGTCCAGTAATCGAAGTCGGTGTCGTCGCTGGCGATCGGGCCGCCATGCGGAAATATAATCGTCGGTAAATTATGCTCCGCCGCATTGCTCGACAGGGTCAAATAACCTTGAATTTCGATACCATCGCGGGCCTTATAGCGGACAATTTTTTTGCCAGCCAGACTCTCTGTTTGCAACTTCGGATAAGTCGAGCCGAGCAATGAGAGGTTCTTGGTATTGCGATCGCCAAAATAATAAACGCCAGGATGCTTGTTGCCGCTCGAAAACAGCAGATAGCGCGCTTCATCGGCGTTAAAGCCGATAATGCGATTCTTGGTACCGGGCAGGACGGCATCGATGCCATTGGCCAGCGCTTGATATTCCGGTTGCCAAAACAGATACGAACCGTCGCCGCTTCGATTGACGATGCCGATGTAATCGCCAGCTTTCTCGGAATAAATCAGGTCGCCGTCCACGTCGTAATTCGGATCCGCATATTTTAACTTTAGCGGCAATTTCGGATCGGTTAGATCGACGGTAAAAATCGACTCCCTGCCGTCGTGGTACGCGCTGACATAGAGCAAATTGGGATCGCCCCCAAAACCGATTGGTTCTATCGCCTGGTCGCTAAAACTGTCGAACGACCAAGCGGTACGCCACTCCTTCTGCTGCGGATCGCAGAATATAATTTCGTAATGCGTATCCTTGAATTTGACACCGACTCGAACGCGCTGCTGACGATCCACGATCCACTGAATCATATCGGCCTGGTATGAGCCACGAATTTTCTTGCGCGCGCCATCGTTAACATCGACCTGGAATACTTCCAATAACAACGGCGACTCCAGATCGGCAGCCACCAATACATGCTCGGGATCGGCGGGCAACCAATCCACAACTCTGTCTTGAATCTGCGAAACCCAACCGGGGTGCTCTTTTGAAGGGCGCAAAAGATTGATTAACTTTGAGCCGTCGTAACGCACCGACATCAATCGCGTCTCCATCGTTGCTACGCCGTAGCGGCGATCAGGAAACCGAGCACTGATCAGAATTCGTTCGTTGTTGGCCCAGCGAAACCAATTGACGGCAATTTTTTTATTGTCGGTTTTGACGACAGGCACCAGTTTGTCGGAAGTGACCTCGCGCGCAAATAAAAGAGTATTACCTGCGACGTTCAATAAGCCGGCGATTTTCTGGCCATCGGGCGACAACTGGATATCTTGCAGCTCGGGCAGACTGGCAAATGCCTGCACCGGCAAGCGTTCAATCCCGTATGAAAACTGTGCAAGCAACCCAAGACCTAATAACAAAGCGCACCAACGACGCATACATCTATCCTTCTTATTTGTTTATCTTTAGAGCAGCGTTCTACGCAGCAGCTCGCATAGCGGCAATGCAAGGCCGCCAATCCTAGCGACAAACCCAGATCGGAACAACTTATTGGAGCGACGTGCCGGCCCCGGCGACGGCTGCTATAATCCGGGCTTCTCGGTTTGCCGCATAGACCAGCGCCGAAATACTTTTTCGCAGGGACTTATGTCGCCAGCAATCGATATCCCGCATTACAGCGCGCTTCTCGATCAGCTCTATCAAGGGCCGTTCGAGACGCTGCCATTCCAAACTTTTCTGGATAATTTACGCGGCTTATTAACGCTTGAATTTGCCGCAATCATCGTGCGACGACCCGATGGCAGCGATGCCGGCATGCAGTTTATGAGCGGACTCGAACAACCGCCCACCACCGAGGCGAACGCGCAAAACTATTACCGCCGCCATGACGCGCTCGATCCGTTAATCGATCTGCCGCTGCAAACCGTCGTGACGCTCGACGAAGTTATTTCAATCGACAAGCTCGAACAGACTGAATATTTTCAAAATTGCCTGGCCCCCTACGATCTGTTCTATGTCGCCGCGCTCGACGTGGGCGACGCGGCGCAGCACCGCTATGCGCTGCGCCTGTATCGCACGCGCAAGGCTGGCAATTTCGATAGTAACGCGCGCGCGCTGCTCGATCTGCTGGCGCCGCATCTGGCGCGCGCGCTGGGCAATGGCGTGCAGCGCGTACAGCTCGATGCCGAGCGTCACTTTTACGCGAAGGCCGCTTTCGGCCGCGCCGTCGGCTCGATCACACTCGATGAACACGGTCACATCGTGCAGGC
>DATIED010000676.1:0-8610 GCA_035455965.1 Spongiibacteraceae bacterium | reverse complement strand
CAGCTGCTGTGCTCGCATATCCGGCGCGCGGTCTCGACCAGCGCCAAGCTGGTGCAGCTCGACTCCGAGCGGCAACTGTATGCGCGCGCCATTTCAGGACGCGACATCGGTATCGTCATGCTCGATAAAAATGGCCGCATCATGCGCAGCAATGCCGCCGCCGATCGCCTGTTTAAGGAGAAGGACGGCATCAGCCGCGTGCACGACGAAATTTATCTGAAGCAGGGTGAACTCAACGATCGGCTGCGCACTTTGATTCAGGATACCTTGAGCGCGCAGCAGCGCAATGAAGTCGTGCCGGTACAAGCGCTGGCGGTACCGCGACCGTCGCGGAAAAGCGATTACGAGCTGGTGGTCAAAACGGTGCCGGTCGATCGCTATCTGGAACAGCGCAATACACCGCATCTCACGGTATTTATCGCCGATCCAGCCACGCATGTGGCGATCTCCGCGCGCACCTTGATCACGCTCTATCATCTGACCCCGGCCGAAGCGACGCTGAGTATTCTATTAGCCGACGGCAAGAGCCTGGAGGATATCGCCAAATCTTCGAATATCACCTTGAACACGGCGCGCGCGCATCTGCGCTCGGTATTTCAAAAGACCGGCGTCACCCAGCAATCGATGCTGGTGAGTCTGGTGTTGAAGAGTCTTGCAGCCCTCCCTTAGGGACGGCTGCAAGACTTGTTAGTTGTTGGATATTAGTTGTCAGTTAAATCTGGCCAACGCCGACTAACAACCAATAACGAACAACCAACCACTGCCCTCTCACGGAAAGGGCACAGAATGTGCTTTATGCTAGAGCTTGAGCAAAACGCCAAGCAACTGACATGATTAACTGACTGTTATGACACACACTGGCATGACGGGCAGTCGATATCACAAGCAAGTGGCGGATTAAGCACCAGATCACAAAAGATAAGTACTGGGTCACAAACACCGGTATCAACGCGAGCGACAATAAACAGCCATCCGACGACAGGCCTGCTCCATGCAACGAATTGTGGTACTCAACCCGAAAGGCGGCTCCGGTAAAACCACGCTGGCCACTAATCTCGCCAGCTATTTCGCCTGCCGCGGCGATAAAACCGTATTGATGGATTACGACAGCCAGGGCTCGAGTACATTCTGGGTCGGCCAGCGCGCGGCCCAGCATCCGCCGGTGCAGGTGATCTCCGCTTACAAGCAGCCGTTGGGCGTTACCCGCAGCTGGTTTTTGCGCGTGCCGCCACAGACCCAAACGCTGGTGATCGATACGCCGGCGGCGTTGGATTTCGGCGGTTATCAGCGCGTGCTGCAAGAGGCCGCATCGATCGTCATCCCGGTGTTGCCGGCCGATATCGATATTCACGCCGCGGCCAATTGCATCGCCGATTTACTGACCACGACCAAAATCAGTCGCGAGGACGGCCGCATCGCCGTCATCGCCAATCGCGCGCGCAAAAACACATTGGTCTATCAACGCCTGGCGTATTTCCTCAACTCGCTGCGTATTCCCTTTTTAACGACGCTGCGCGATTCGCAAAATTACATCAACGCCGCCGCGCACGGGCTCGGTATTTTCGATATGCCCGAGCCGCAGGTGCAGGACGATTTAACCGCGTGGCAACCCCTGTTGAGTTGGTTGAACAGGCGCGAACTGATCGAGCAACAGTTGCAGAGGGAGAGTGGAATGGCGCGCAGCGCGCCAGCGCTGCAGCAAAATCGATTTAAGTTTTAAGCAGGGAAGATGGGACAGCCCTCCGATCTGCAAACTATTTGATCGGATGTAGGTCGGACTTCAGTCCGACACTCGGTTGATACAGCGTACAATTTTCAGAGTAAAGCGTCGGACTGAAGTCCGACCTACAAAAATCTGCGTTATACCAACGCCACCACCTCCACCATACCGCGCGTCAATACTTCGAGGTCGCTGTCGTTCATCACGAACGGCGGCATCGCATAGATAAATTTCCCGAACGGCCGCACCCATAAACCGCGCTGAATAAACTCGTCCTGAATCGCCGCAACGTTAACGGTCTCGCGCATTTCGATAATGCCGACCGCACCGAGCGTGCGCACATCCTTAACTGTCGATAGCGCGCGCGCGGGCTCGAGACCGCTGCGCAATTGTTGCTCGATATTTTGTACGCTGTGCTGCCACGGTTGCGACATCAACAATTCAATGCTGGCGCAAGCGATCGCACAGGCCAGCGCATTGGCCATAAAGGTGGGGCCGTGCATCAATGCGCCGACACCGCTCCCGCAAATACCCTCGCTGACGCGATTCGTGCATAAGGTCGCCGCCAAACTTAAATAACCACCGGTGATCGCCTTGCCGAGGCACATAATATCCGGGCTGATATCGGCATATTCACAGGCAAATAATTTGCCTGTGCGCCCGAAGCCGGTCGCAATTTCATCGCAGATCAACAATACATCGTAGGTGTCACACAGCTCGCGCACGCGCCGCAGATATTTTGGCGAGTATAAATTCATACCGCCGGCCGCCTGCAGAATGGGTTCTAAAATCAGCGCGGCAATTTCATCGCGATGCGCCTCAAGCAGCGACCGCAATGAGTCGATATATTGTTCTACGAAAATTTCGTCGAAGCGCGGTGCCGGCTTATCGGCAAAAAAATGTTGCGGCAGAGTGCCACTGAACAACTGATGCATACCGTCGTGCGGATCGCACACCGACATCGCCATGAACGTGTCGCCGTGATAACCGCCACGCACCGTCAATAATTTCTGTTTTTTCGTTTGTCCCTGCGCCTGCCAGAATTGCAGGGCCATTTTGATGGCGATCTCGACCGCCACAGAACCCGAATCGCTGAAAAAAACTTTCGTCAACGGCGCCGGAGTTAAATCCACCAATAACTTGCCGAGCCGCACGGCGGAGGGATGTGTAAGGCCACCGAACATCACATTCGACATCGCCGCCAATTGCTGCTGCGCGGCCGCGTTCAAAACCGGATGATTGTAGCCATGAATCGCGCTCCACCAGGAACTGGTGCCGTCGATCAACTGACGACCGTCCGCCAATTGCAAGCGTACGCCGTGCGCGGCCACCACCGGATACACCGGCGCTTTATTGGGGATCGCCGCATACGGATGCCAGATATGCTCGCGATCGAGCTGCATCAATTCGTCGGTTGTTTGATTGTTGTTTGGCATTGCCGCTGCTCGCGATGAGATATGGCGGATATTGTAAGCAAGCAACGCGTGTAAGTGGAGAACGGTTTTTATTTTTAGCCGATCGAGCCACCAAACGTGAAGCTTCGAATGAACTTGACGGCGGGGTATAGGGGGTCTCTTTTTCAGGGCATGAAGTAGTACTTTTCGAAGCTGCGAACCCGATTAATCCGTGAAGCTGACAAGTTCTTCTAAGCCGATAGCACCGAGCTAACTTGACTGCTTGCCACCGAGCCCTGAAAAAAAGATCCCCTATACCCCGCATTGGCACCCAAGCCTGCTGGCCGTTGGTTCTTGGTTGACCAATATCCAACGCCTGACGCTAAGCCCGCCAACCGATACTCTTTTCAAAACTTCTTTGTATGGAACGATATTGAAGACGCTTTCACGTTAGCTTCTTTCGATTTTATCGCTCTCTTATAGCGCGAGATATAAACGAGCATGCTTTCAGTGTTTTGAAAAGAATACTCGGTCGTCGAGCTGTGAAGCTCGCTGCCACCGAATATTCTGAAGCTGACAGCTGCGTTAAAGGCGCTTGTAATTAAATTGATAGTTAATTAAATTAAACCCATGCCAACCAAAGCCACCACAAAAAAACCCGCCCGCGGTCGACCGCCTGCCTCTACAGGTGAAGATCGACGCGCCCTGTTGCTCGACGCAGCGTTGACGTTGTTCGCTCAGCAGGGCATTGCCGCGACCTCGCTGAATGCCATCGCCAAACAAGCCAAAGTGACCCCCGCGTTAGTGCACTACTACTTTGGCAGCCGCGAACAACTGGTCGAAATCGTGTTGAGCGAACGCATCGTGCCGGTGGTCGATCAACTGTCGCAGGAACTGACCCAATATCCGGCTGCACCGCTGCAAGCAATTTATGCGCTGACACAACGCATGCTGTCGGCCATGCAGGAATCGCCCTGGCTGCCGCCGTTATGGGTGCGCGAAGTGCTATGCGAAGGCGGTTTACTGCGCGCGTACCTGCTCGAACACATCGCGCCCGGTATGGCCAAAAAAGTGCGGCAACTCGCCAGTGCGGCGCAGCAGAATGGACAACTGAATGCCGAACTCGATCCGCGCCTGCTGATCGTCTCGCTGATCGGCTTGACACTGTTTCCGCTGGCGGCAGCGCCTATCTGGCAGCAATTGCCGGGCTACAAATCGATTTCCACAGAGCAGTTAACGCAGCACATGTTGGCGCTGCTGGCGCACGGTATAGAAACTAATAGCGGGGAGAAAAAACATGGCGCGCGCGCCGGCCAAATATTTAAGTAAGCATTTAAGTAAGTATTTAATGGTTTTGATCGCCAGCTGCCTGCTCGCGGCGTGCCATCGCAATGCGGTTTGGAGCGCACCCGGCAATACCGAATGGGATCGCGCGGCGGTGCTGGCGGAAGTATCCGAACCGATTATTGCGATAAATGTCAGCGAAGGCCAGAGCGTGCAGGCCGGACAATTAATCATGCAGCTCGATGCGCGTCGAACCCGGGCGCAACTGGCGGCGGCGCAGGCCGACGAACAGCGCGCGAGTGCACAATTGCTGGAGCTGCGGCACGGCGCCCGCTCGGAGACGATCGACAATGCGCGCGCGCAATTGCAGCGCGCGACCAGCGATGCCGACAATGCGCAGCGCGAATACGAACGCGCCAAAGAGCTCCGCAAAACCAACGCCATGGCGCAGCAGGATCTGGAGCGCTCCGAAACCGCGATGCAGGTTGCCAATGCCAGTGTCAGCGCCGTGCGCGCGCAATTGCAGGAATTGTTGCACGGTACGCGGCCCGAGCAACTCGCACAGGCTGAGGCGGCGCTCGCCGGTGCCCAGGCCAGCGCGCAGCATCTGCAGTTGACGCTCGAGCGTTTGGATGTGCATGCGCCGCGCACCGGCCGCATCGATGCGCTGCCGTATCGGCTCGGCGATCAGCCGCCACTCGGCGCTACCCTGGTTAGCATGCTCACTGGCGAGACATCGTATGCGCGGGTATTTATTCCGGAGCAACAGCGTGCCGGGCTCAAGGAAAAACAAAATTTTCGCGTGCGCGTCGACGGTATCGATAAACCGTTCGATGGCGTGCTGCGCAGCGTGCGCAGCGAGGCGACGTTCACGCCGTATTACGCATTAAACGGCGAGGACGCCAGCCGCCTCAGTTTTCGCGCGGAAATTATTTTGCAGGGCGACGCTGCGCGCCAATTGCCGCCGGGTATTCCGTGCCATGCCGAACCGATCGAATGATGTCGCAGCGATGAATAACGATACAAGCGACACCGTTATCCGCACGCGCGGCCTGACGCGCAAATTCGGCGCCAATACGGCCGTCGATCATATCGATCTGCAAGTGCGGCGCGGCGAGGTATATGGTTTTCTCGGGCCGAATGGCTGCGGAAAATCCACCACCATTCGCCTGCTGTGCGGCTTGTTGTTGCCGACTTCCGGCGATATCCAGGTGCTCGGTCTGAATATTCCGGCGCAGGCCGAAGCGTTAAAAAAACGCATGGGTTATATGACGCAAAAGTTTTCGCTGTACGACGATCTCAGCGTCGGCGAGAACCTCACTTTTGTCGCCAATATTCACGGTCTGGCGAATGCGCAGGCGCGGCGGCGCGTCGATGAATTACTGGAATTGTATTGGCTCGGTGAACTGCGCGAGCAACAGGCCGGCACGCTGAGTGGCGGGCAGCGCCAGCGCGTTGCCCTGGCTGCGGCAGTGTTACATAAACCGGAATTACTGTTTCTCGACGAGCCGACCAGCGCGGTCGATCCACAATCGCGCCGCGATTTTTGGGATTCGTTGTTTGCGTTGACCGAGCAGGGCACCACGCTATTGGTGTCGACGCATTACATGGACGAGGCCGAGCGCTGCCACCGGCTCGCCATTCTCGATCGCGGTCGTCTAATGGTCGACGGCAGTCCGCGCGAATTGATGGAAGATCTGCCGGGACCGGTACTGTTGGTCGAATGCGCTGCGCCGCGCGCGGCGCAACAGGTGTTACACGGTGCGCCCGGTGTATTAGCCGCCGCACAGATCGGCGCCAGCTTGCGGGTATTGACGATAGCTGCAGACGCCGATGGCGATAGCAATAAAGCAAATAATAATGTCGAGCAGATTCGCCAACAGTTGCGCGCGGCAAATATCGATGCGAAGGTCGCGGTTACCCAGCCTAATCTCGAAGATGTGTTCGTGGTGGCAACGCGCAAAGGCGCGTCGAGCGAGCAGCCATCGTGAGAGCCTCGCTGCTGCGCTTGTACGCGATTGTATTGAAGGAGTTGCGCCAGTTGCACCGCGACCGCCTGTCGTTCGCGATGATCGTCGGCATGCCGGTGATCCAACTGCTGCTATTTGGTTTTGCCATCAATCTGGATGTGCGCAACCTCGATGCCGCGCTGCTCGATAGCGCGCAAACCAATAACAGCAGAGAGTTGGTGGCGCAGGTCGGCCAGGCGCAGATTTTTAATTTCCGTTATCAAGTCGCCACCGAAACCGAATTGAATGCCTTGCTGCGCGCCGGCCGCATCAATGCGGCGCTGGTGATTCCCGCCGATTTCGAGCGGCGCCTGTCCCAGGCCGGCGAGCCGGTGGTGCAATTGATCGTCGATGGCTCCGACCAATCGGTGCAAGGTGCGGCGCGCCAACTGGCATCGCTGCAGATAACCCCGCTGTTGCACGAGCGCCGCACGCCGGCGCTGGTCGGCCAGGTATCGCTGGCAAATTATTTCAATCCCGAGCGCCGCGCACCGCTGAATACAGTGCCCGGTTTGATCGGCGTGATCCTCACCATGACAATGGTGATGTTTACCGCGATAGCGTTAGTGCGCGAACGCGAACATGGCAATCTGGAGTTTCTGATCACCACACCGTTGTCGCCGTTAGAGCTGGCGCTGGGCAAGGTAATTCCGTTTATCGGCATCGGCCTGATACAAACTGCGCTGATTCTGTTGATGGGCTATTTTATTTTTAGCGTACCGGTGCACGGCTCGTTGTTCGCGTTGTTCATCGCCTCGCTGTTGTATATTTTTGCGTCGCTGGCGCTGGGGATTTTTATTTCCACTGCGGTGCAGACGCAATTCCAGGCGATGCAGTTGTCATTCTTCACCTTCCTGCCGCAGATTTTGTTGTCCGGCTTTATGTTCCCGTTCGCCGGTATGCCGAAGCCGGCGCAATGGCTGGCAGAGATATTTCCGCTGACGCATTTTATCCGGCTGGTGCGCGGCATCATGCTGCGCGCGGCGGGCTTCGGCGATTTGTGGCCAGAATTTCTGGCGCTACTGGTGTTTGCGGTAGCGATGTTGGGAGTGGCCGTGATGCGGTTTCATAAGCGCCTGGATTGATGACGATAGCAGACTGTTGCTCGCCGGATTCCGCGCACGCGATATCGCCGCAATGGCGTTTTGCGAAAGACTCACGGCGTCGGGGATTATGTTTAAATAATGAGACAACTTTAATCACTGTCTTCTATCAAGGCTGGGCAATCGAACGCATTTAACCAAAAATTCCGTTGTAATTATTTCTTGCCCGCCGTATGTTTTACCGCAGTTCGAAATTTCTCCTGTCGTTCTGTGCTTTCTATAAAAAACGTCTCTCAGCATCTCACTGATTTTTCGATCAAATAAATTTTCGAGCAAAAATTTCGGCAGCAGGCAATACAAGGCATATCAATTGCAAGTCCATGAATGAGCTGGAGCTGTACGTTTTGATACAGTGCTGAAGCGATCGCCGTACAGAGGAGTAGGTATGGCTAATACGATAAGGACGATATTCGAGAATTCGCTGAGTGCTATCCGACCGAGCCACTTCGACAATGCAATAGCCGCCGCGCCTTTTGTCGATATCAGTACCTTGATTCCTATGGGGCGTCGCATCGTTGTGATTGCGCCGCATCCCGACGATGAGGTTTTGGGCTGTGGCGGCATACTCGCCGCCGCCGCGGAGCGTAACAACCCGGTGGCATTGATCGCGGTAACCGATGGCGAAGCCTGTTATCCCGCCTCGCCGAATTGCACGGCGCAGCAGCTCGCGGCGATACGTCGGGCTGAATCGATGGAGGGGTTGCGGCGGTTGGGGTTGTTACCCACCGAGATCAAGCGGTTGGGAGTGCCCGATGGCGAGATAGAGAAACATGCAGGGCTATTAGCACAGCGGCTGCAGCACTTGCTGCGCCCGGACGATGTCGTCATCACCACGTGGCGCTTTGATGGCCACAGCGATCACGATACAGTGGGGCAGATCGCCGCCGAAGTAGCCGATGCCCGCGCTGCGACTTTGCTCGAAATGCCGATTTGGGCGTGGCATACGCCGCCGCGCATGCGGGAGCGCCTGCTGGATGTCAAAGTACAGCATCTGGCGTTGACTACTCGCTGGGATGTGCGGAAAAAATACGCATTGGCGGCGTATGCCAGTCAGGTGCGGCCACCGGCGCCGCTGCCGCGCGCACCGGCGCTGCAACCAA
>DATIED010000675.1:0-12611 GCA_035455965.1 Spongiibacteraceae bacterium | reverse complement strand
AGCGAAGCAGTCGGGACTTCGCGCCGAAGTGAATTCTGGTGGAAGAGGGAAGAGGCGAATAGAGACAGCGGTCGATACAATCGATAGATACAGAAAATGAATACAGGGCTTTCGAATTTCGCCTGCAGCGATACGGCGCCCGCGGCGATAAAAAAAGAGAGGGGTTACGGCGACATCGATACAGTCTCGCGGTGCCGCTATCCCGCGAGCGCCCGCTCCAGCGCCACGGCGAACGGCGCGATGGCCGACTGATCGAGCAGCGAAGTATTGATCCGCAGGCAATGGTCGAAATCGCCGCGCACCGAACAATGCCGGCCGGACGATATCCCCAATGGCGCGAGTGCCGGTTGCTCCAGCAACTGCGCAGTGCTGATTCCGGTCGGCAACTCCAGCCAGAGAAAATAGCCGCCGGCCGGCACCACCCATTGGCACTCCTTGGGCAGCGCACGCGCCAGGCCGTCGTGCACGCGCTGCGTACTTTCGCGCAGCAACTGCCGCATGCGGCGCAGATGCGGAACATGGCTGCCGCGATTCAGAAATTCGTACAACACCAATTGCGGCAATTCCGCCGTGGCCACCGCCACACTTTGCTTGCTCGCTTCGATCTGCGCGTGCCAGCGGCCGGCGGCGATCCAGCCGACCTGCATGCCGGGCGCGATGGTTTTCGAATAGGAGTTAACGTAAATCACGCTGCCGTTGCTATCGAACGCTTTCAATGGCGGCGGGCGCGGCCCTTCGTGCTGCAAATCGCCGTACACATCGTCCTCGATCAACGCCAGTTTCGCGCGCTCGGCCAACGCCAACAATGCGCGCTTGGTGGCGACCGGCATCAGCGCGCCGGTGGGATGATGAAAATTCGGCACCAACAAACAGGCGCGTAAGTTCGGATGATCGAGCAGCGCCTGCTCCAACGCCGCCAGCGATAAACCCTGCGCCGACAGCGCGGGAATTTCCACGACCTCGATATGCAGTTCGGCGAGCAGCGCCAAAAATAGCGGATTGGCCGGCGTCTCGACCGCGATGCTATCGCCGGGGCGCGCCACCGCGCGCAGCGCCAGCGACAAAGCTTCGGTGGCGCCGTTGGTGACGATCAATTCCTCGGCGCGAATAAAACTACCGAAATCGGCGCTGCGGCGCGCAATCTCGCCGCGCAATTTCGTATTGCCGAGACCGTGCGCATACGTCGTCGGCAGATATTGATGGCGCCGCACTACCGAGGCGGTCAGACGATGCAGGCGCTGGCGCGGAAATAATTCAAGATCGGGACAATTGGCATTGACGGGGCTTGTCGATGGCGTCGCAACAGAAGCACCGGGGCTTTTTATTGCGCTGCTCTTGGCGCCGGCACTTTTACCGATAACGAAATAACCGGATTTGGCGCGCGCCTCGATCAGACCACGCTCCTCCAGTGTGCGATACGCCGCCACCACGGTGGCCAGGCTGAGACTGCGCTGCTCCATCACCTTGCGCACCGACGCCAGGCGACTACCGATCGCCAGCCGGCCGCTATGGATCGCTTCCTCGAGCTCATTGGCGAGTAATTGGTATTTCGAATCGGTCGACACAGGCGCTCCATCGTGCTCGCGAACCGCGACCACCGAAGACCGGCCAGCCACGCGAAAACCCAATGTTAAAACAATGCCTGCATCTGTATCTATCGAAATCGACTAAAACTGTATCGATTCCGCCGGCGCGACAATGCGATAATCGCCGCATGTCGACTCAATCGCCCACCATTACCAAACGCCAGCACCGCCAATATATCGCGCAGGCCGAAGCCGCCGAGCAGACACTGTTGGCGCTGACGCCGCCGGTTATGCAGCTGATTCGCACGGCCTGGGAGGAATCGCTGGCTGCGCCCGGCGATTTCGCGGCGGATTTGTACGCCAATTTGTTCGCCCTGGCGCCGGCCGCCGCCGCGTTATTTCCCGGCGACTTGACCGAGCAGCGCCAGCGCCTGACGCGCACCTTATCGGATGCGTTGGTGTTGCTGGAAACCCCGCAGCAATTATTGCTGCTGCTGAAAGCATCCGGCGTGCGCCATGTGCATTATCAATCGGCCTATGCACATTTCCCCATACTCGGGGCCGCGCTCGACAATACTCTGCAACAACGCCTGAACGAGCGCCTCGCGCCCGCGCAGCGCGAAGCCTGGCAATTACTGTATGCGACGATGGCCGCCATCATGTGCGGCGCCATGGCCTCCGCGTTATTGGATCGTGCCTGAGCACCCACTATTTGCGACTGTTGGTTATTTACGACTATTCATATTTACGATTAGCCATTTATTCAGCACCTATTTAACCTTCGCCTATTTAATTTTAGTCAAAGCATATTTACGATTTGGAGTCCGCAATGTCATCACTGATTCTTTCGCGCCGCGATCTCGATTTTTTGTTGTACGAGTGGCTCGATATCGAAACGCTCACCAAGCGGCCGCGCTTCGATGCGCATAGCCGCGAGACCTTCGATGCGGTGCTCGATCTGTGCGAAAAAATCGCCGTCGAAGAATTCGCGCCGCACAATAAAAAGGGCGACCAGAACGAACCGCATTTCGACGGCGAACGCGTCACCATGATCCCCGAAGTCAAAGCGGCCTTGCGCACTTTCTGCGAAGCCGGCCTGATGGCCGCCTGCATGGATTACGAATTCGACGGCATGCAATTGCCGACGGTATTGCAGCAGGCGGGTTTCACCTGGTTCAACGCCGCCAACGTCGCCACCACCGGTTTTATTTTTCTCACCGTCGCCAACGCCGGCCTGTTGCTGGCACACGGCTCGCAAGACCAGATCGAACGCTTCGCCAAGCCGCAATTGAGCGGTCGCTTTTTCGGCACCATGTGTTTATCCGAACCGCAGGCGGGCTCGTCGCTTTCCGATATTCGCACGCGCGCCGAACCACAGGCCGATGGCACCTACCGCGTGTTCGGCAACAAAATGTGGATCTCCGCCGGCGATCACGAACTGTCGGAAAACATCGTGCATTTAGTGCTGGCGAAAATTCCGGGCGGCCCGGCCGGCGTCAAAGGTATCTCGCTGTTTATCGTGCCGAAATATCTGGTGAATGAAGCCGGCGAGTCGGGCGAGCGCAACGATGTAGTGCTGGCCGGCCTCAATCACAAAATGGGCTTTCGCGGCATCACTAATACCTTGATGAATTTCGGCGAAGGTAAATTCACACCGAACGGCTCAGCCGGCGCGATCGGTTATTTAGTCGGCGAGGCCAACAAAGGTCTGTCGTACATGTTCCATATGATGAACGAAGCGCGCATCGCCGTCGGTCTCGATGCCGCGGCACTCGGTTATACCGCGTATCTGCATTCGCTCGACTACGCGCGCACGCGTTTGCAAGGGCGTTTGCCCAGCGGCAAAAATGCCGCGCAGCCGCAGGTGCGCCTGATCGAACACGCCGATATCAAACGCATGCTGCTCGCGCAAAAAGCCTATGTCGAAGGCGCGCTGGCGCTCAACCTATATTGCTCGCGCCTGGTCGACGAAGAAAAAGCGGCGGCCGATGACAGCGAGCGCCAACAGAAAACGTTATTGCTCGACATGCTGACGCCGATCGCCAAAAGCTGGCCGTCGCAGTGGTGTCAGGAATCGATCAGCCACGCAATTCAAATTCACGGCGGCTACGGCTACACGCGCGATTACAACGTCGAACAGTTTTACCGCGACAATCGTTTAAACCCGATTCACGAAGGCACGCACGGCATCCAGGCGCTCGATCTGCTCGGTCGCAAAGTGGTGATGGCGGGCGGCGCCGGCTTCGAATTATTGCAGGCGACACTGCGCGCCACCATCGCACGCGCGCAAAGCAGCGACGATGCAGAACTCAGCCAATTCGCTCAATCGTTAACGGCCGCGCTGGAACGCATCGTCGCCGTCACTCGTACCTTGCACGGCACCGGCGATATTGGTTTAACACTGGCAAATGCTTCAGCCTATCTGGAAGCGGTAGGGCACACCGTATTGGCGTGGATCTGGCTGGAACAGATGCTCGCCGCGCACGGCAAGAGCGGCGATTTCTACGACGGCAAACGCCAGGCCGGCCGTTACTTTATGCGCTGGGAACTATCGAAAATTTATCCGCAACTCGACCTGCTCGAAACGCTGGATAAAACAACGCTGGAAATGACCGACGCATGGTTCTAGCAACAATGTAAAACGATCCATCGAGCAGGGCGGAAAATACTATGAGCTTCTACGAAGACAAAATATTGCCGCATATCATCGACAGCGCCTGCTCGATGGAACCGGTAATGCAACTGCGCGCCAAGGTCGTGCCGCTGGCCAGCGGCGAAGTACTGGAAGTCGGCATGGGCTCCGGCATAAACCTGGCGTTATACAACGCGAGCCGCGTCGAAAAAGTGTGGGGCTTGGAACCATCGCTGGGCATGCGCGACAAAGCACAGAAAAACCTGGCAAACTCGCCGGTGCCGGTCACCTGGTTAAGCCTGCGCGGCGAAGAAATTCCGCTACCCGACAACAGCGTCGACAGCGTAGTGCTGACCTTCACACTATGCAGCATTCCTGATTGGAAGCTAGCGCTGCAACAGATGTGGCGCACACTAAAACCCGACGGCAAATTATTATTCTGCGAACACGGCCGCGCGCCCGAAATCAACATACAAAAATGGCAGGACAGAATAACGCCCGTGTGGAAAAAATTCGCCGGCGGCTGTCATCTGAATAGACCAGTAAAAAGCTATCTGGAAGAGGGCGGTTTCGCCGTCGAAGAAATCCACAATCTATACGTCGACAAAGCACCGCGAGTTACTGGGTATGTGAGTTATGGGGTTGCCACTAAAGCTTGATTTGTTAAAACCGATTGAACCATCGATATCGAAGCTCGGAATAAACTTGCTTGCGGGGTGAAGGGGGTCTCTTTTTCGGGGCTCTGTGGCGAGCATTTAAGTTACCTCGGCGCCATCGACTTAGAAAAACTTGTCAGCTTCACGGATTAATCTTGCTCGCAGCTTCGATGAGTGCTCCTTCATGCCCCGAAAAAGAGACCCCCTTCACCCCGCGTTCAGCACATAGTCTGCTGCCTCATTTTAAAAAATAATTCCAAGAATTGGAGATGGACTACGAATAACCATTCAATCAAACGAGCCTTACGAAATCGTGGGCTACTTCCCAATTCTCCCTTTTTTAAAACCGATAGCCGGCGTCGCATACAGGTCTTATTGATGGCTATTAGGCCACAATAGGACTAAGGCTTGGCGAAGTTCAGGAATTATTTTTTCAATTTTTTCTGTCACTTCTTCGTCAAGTGATTCATAGGATTCTTGGCTTCGATCCGAAAGCCTATGACATAAATTGCTCAGTTTATATAGAAGCTCAATAATCTCCAGATTTTGGTTTGGATTGATTTTAGTGGCCCATGCCGAAATCGCATACGCTGTTATGCCAGTTAATTGTATGTCGTGTTTCGTGAACTCATTCACGACCGATAGAATTTTTCGCTCTGCCATTATCTTATTTGCAAATTTTTTGCTCATAATTTTCGTCCAATAAGATTTATCCACTCGAAAATCGGGGCATCAATTAGCGATTTTCTGACATCTGCCACCGCAACATCTGCGCTGATGTTGCGCGTAGACAGTAATCTGGCTTGGATTGCCTGTTCATAAATCAATCTTGATATCGGAAATTCTATAGGTAACTGATATGGTGAATATCGAGAAAATGATGGCTTTTCCAATAATATAGTGGACGCAACCATGGCAATATCACGGATAGCTGTATATACGACGCCGATCTCGAATATAGGACTATTGGTATCCGTCTTCAGCTCGTTTAGCGAGTCATACAATATTTTGCACAAATCTGAAAAATCTTCCCCATGCTTAACATAGGAGGAGGGTTCGCCCAGCGCTTCTAAGAATGGCGTCTCTCGTTCAGAGAATATGCATTTCGACTCTAGATGAAGATGCCATGCGAACAACCTTCCGCTTAAAAAATAATCCCTAACAGTATTTTCGGAATAGACACTCCAGCTATCTGGAAGCCGTTGGCGTTCCGCATCGGTTTTAACTATTGCCAGCACATCGATATCTGAGTCTCGCTCAACCTCTCCTCGAACAGCTGACCCAAATATATAAAGATCGCTTTTCATCTTCGAGCCAGTCTTTTAATGAGCACGGATATAAATAGGCTAAAGAATACCAATCGGCTAATAGTGAGCAGCAAAGTATATTGTGCGGGAATTACAAGGACTGAATTCACGCCCCAGAATGAATACACTGAGGCCAAGAATGAACCGAATAGCCCTGTGTTGTGATTTCCTGCATAAATCATTACCGCAATAAATATCATAAAACAAATGCTGGAGAAGATGATTCTTGGAATGCTTTCGCCATTACCCCAGAGTAAATCTAAAAACTTCCATGCGGCGTGTTTGGCGAAAAATTTCAAGCGATTAAAGCCAGAGTAGCTCTCCTTGCCCCTGTAATAAGATTGTTTTGAATATGCTGCGTTGTAAAGATGTATTCCAGTGAGGCTCACCTCAATAGATATTGCTTTATTAACAGCTTCATAGTCTCCGGTTTGAGAGAAATTAATTCGAAGCGATCTCACGACATCTCGGGCTAAATTTTCTTCCGACGGGAGACCTGTTTCTAAAATGTTGTCGTCGATAGGCGATTTTTCAAATGTCGTGTACTTGAAAATCGATTCAGGAAAGCGAGACCCCTTGAGGTAGGTTTCTTTGAATTGTGATCCGGTGAAGTTACAACGAATAAATTTACAGTTTCTAAAATAACACGCCGTAAAGGAACATTGGCTGAAATCCACATCTTCAAATGTTTTTTTAACAGCGTATACCCTTATAAATTCATTTTGTGAAAAACTAGCTTTCAGCGTGTCAGCCGAAAATTCCTTATCTTCAATTCGATCTTTTTTGTGCTCGATTAATGCTATATTTTCGTTCATATACAAGGTCGCCGTCTTGGCTAAGTATTAGTTATTTAGGTTTTAATTCTTCTACTACCGTAGCTTGATTTATTTGACCTTTTAAAGCAATTAGCCCTTTTTTATAATATTGCCCTTTTAAGAGCAACTCGAATACTGCGGCCGATTAAGCCACAAGAATCGAACCCCGCTACGAACTTGACGGCGGAGTGAAGGGGGTGTCTTTTTCGGGGCATGAAAGCATACTTATCGAAGCTGCGAGCGCGATTTATCCGTGAAGCCGACAAGCACTACTAAGTCGATGGCACTGAAGCAAGTTGAATGCTTGCCACAGCGCCCCGAAAAAGACACCCCCTTCACCCCGCCCTGGCACATTGCTCCGTGGTTTTCAAAAGCCTGACAAGCAATCACAGTTTCAAGGCACCGTTTTAAAAAACTCCCAAATCACATCCGCGCCATCGATATCGTGATTGGTCTGGCCGATCGCACGCGGATAACGCATATTGGGATTCGGTACGTTGTGGCCGCCGTTTTGAATTGCATACAGCGCCACTGTTTTTTTACCTTCTGCAGCCCAGCGGCTGACATCGACAACGCTATTATCGTTGGGATCGATATCGGGCAACTGATTTTGTATCGGTGCATTATCGTAACCAGCTAATTTCGCCCAGTACTGCACCGTTGCCTGCGATGAAATCACATCGCCGCGATCGCCGAGTATTCCGTACAGCGCCACCTTGCCGCCATTGAATGGATTCATCGGATCCTTGGTGCCATTTATCAGCAAAAACGAAGCCGGCTGGCCGCTATATTTGCAATCCATATTGTCCGGCGTCGGCAGACTCGCAGCTACCGGTGCGACTGCGCGCACCAAGTCCGGCGCTTCCAACGCCAGACGCAACGCCATCTGGCCGCCGTTCGACAACCCGGTGGCAAAAATCCTGTGCGCATCGACGTGGTATTTCTCTTCCAACTGCGCAGCGATGGCGCGCATAAAACCGACGTCGTCGATCTGCAGACGCTTCGCATCGTAAGGACCTTTGCGACGGCAATCGTTCCAGTGATCGGCGTAGCCGTCGGGATACACGGCGATAAAACCTTCTTTATCGGCGAGCCGATCGAAACCGAAGCCATAGGTAATGCGCGCACTGCGGCCGCTGCCCTGCGAGCCGTGCAACACAAATACCAGCGCCGGTTGCTCGACCAGATTTTTCGGAATGTAATAGAGATAGGTGCGCTCGCGACCGGCGTGTTGCAACTGACCGTGCTGAATCGAAGCGGATAAATGTAAATCGGCCTCGTCAATTTGCACGAAACTGAGGAAGTAAAACCCGATCGGCACCAATATAACGACGATTAAACCCAGGATAAGACCGACTCGTTTTAACCAGCGCATCGCAGCTCCCTTGTAGAAAGACTTGTCGAAAGGCTTGTAGAAAGGCTTACCGAAAAGTCAGGATTTATTTCTTACCATACCGAACCGATGAGCAACCGTAAAATAAATCTGTTTTCACCGCTGCTGTCGACCAACGCTTCGGCCTATTACCATGCCTGTAAAACCCAACCATCGCGCCCAGCTTCCAGGCGATGCGTTAAACTTATATTGCCGAGAAATACTTCGTCGTGGGATACGACGATCAACGCGCCGCTGTATTGACGCAGCATCGACTCCAACGCCTGCAGGGAATTTAAATCCAAATGGTTGCTCGGCTCATCCAGCAACAGCAATTGCGCGGGCTGATCCGCGTATAGCGCGCAGGCCAGCGCGCCTTTTAATCTTTCGCCGCCGCTCAATAGTTCGGTTGGTAAAAGGATTCGATCCGCATTTAAACCAAGCTGCGCCAGCCGCGTGCGCACAACACTTTCTCCCCATGAACTGTTGACGGCCAGCAGCTGATCCAAAAGAGATTGTTCCGGCCGTAGCGTCGCGAGCTGCTGATCGAGATAGATCGCTGGTACGAATACCTGGCATTGACCGCTCAACGGCGCCACGAGATTTGCTAAAACACGGAGCAGGGTGGACTTACCGATACCATTGGGGCCGATCAGGCCAATTCGCTGATTGCCGGTCAACGCTAAATCAATCCTATGGGCACTGTTCGCTGCAAACGGCAATACAACATTATCGAGTTCGACGATTTTGTGCGGCATGGCCTGATGGGCTGCCGGCGCGTATAGAACTATCGGTGCGTCTTCCTCGACGCGAAGAGCCGCTGCGCGCACGCGTTCGGACAATTCATTTTGCTGCGCATCGTGTTTAGCACGCAGCTTGCCGCCGCTGACTTCGCTGCGCTCTTTCTGACGGCCGAGCAGAATTTTTGCCTGATTGGTTTGGCTCGCCTGTTTATTGCCGCGCGCCTGGCGGCGCTCCAGCTTTTCGCGTTGTTCCTGCAATGCTCGCTGCTCGCGTTTGCGCGCGGCCTTGCGCTGCTCCAGTTGTTCGAGCGCATGTTCCTGCTGTTGATTTTTTGTCTGCGCATAGAACGAATAATTGCCGCCATAGCTGCGCAACCCCAGCGTCGACAGCTCGACTATGCGGCTCATATTTTCCAACAGTGCGCGGTCGTGACTGATCGCGATCAAACCCTTCTGCCAGTGCTGCAATTGCTCCAGCAAAATTCGCCGACTGTTGCGATCGAGATGATTGGTCGGCTCATCCAGAATCAGCATATCGGCGCGCGATAAGAATGCGCCGAGCAGCGCTACGCGCATAATTTCGCCGCCGCTGAGTTTTGCGGTTGGCGTATCGGCCTGTAAATAGTCCAGCCGATTGCTCGCCAATTCCTGCTGCAGTTGTTGATGGATATCCCAGCGCTCGCCGACCTTTTCGAAATCCGCCGGCTCGGTGCTGCCGCGCGTTATGTTCGCCAATGCGTCGATAACGCCTCTCACACCCGCCAGATCAGCGACGGTCTGTCCCGGGTAGGTCGATATTTGCTGTGGCAGATAATAAACAGGACCGGCTCTTACACAGCGGCCGGCAGTCGGTGTCAATTCGCCCGCCAATAAACGCGCGAGCACACTTTTGCCGATACCATTGCGACCGACCAGGCCGGTGGGGCGAGCGTCAAATTGTTCGGTTAAATCGGCGAATAGAATGCTGCCGTCGGGCAGTTGATACGAAACGCTTTCCAGCGTCAGAGATATAAGGCTCGTCATGAAAACTCCAATAAATGTCGACAACTCTCCCGCGCAGCGGGGTGCAAGCTGACCGTAAAAAATTACGGCGACATTAATTGCGCATCGGACGAATACCTCTGGCTAGATGAAGAGCTCCGGATTATAAATGGATTTCAGCGCCCCCAACAATACGGCGACTGTTGAGTTCAGCGTGGCCGCACAGAATACCCGCTAATGCATGAGCTTTTAAAATGCGCTCTGAAGCCTAATAATCACCATGTGATTTACTAACGATCGAGGTAGTGAGAACTTTTCGCCGCCAGCGGAGGAGGTGAGTTATGGCAACAGGTTGGGCGCAAGACGGCGCCGTGCAGGATCAGATCGATGCGACGATTCAGGATGGCGTGAATCGCGCGCTTACCGAATTAAAGAGCGGGCCGAGCTTGCTGCATTGCGAACTCTGCGACGCGAAAATTCCCGAGGCGCGCCGCGAAGCCGTGCCCGGCGTTCGGTTATGCGTGATTTGCCAGGAAGCTGAGGATAGAGCGCTTGAACATTTCACTGGTTACAACCGGCGCGGCAGCAAAGACAGCCAGTTGCGTTTAGACAGTCAGTTGCGTGGAGATAGCCCGCTGCGTTGAGTGAATGCTATCGATAATTAACCGAGATGGCGCTAATCCAATAACGCAATCGACCTCACGCATCCGGGCAAACATGAATCTCGATAGTCGCATGAACAATTTCTTCGTGCACGGCGAGACGCTTGCGAATAGCGTCGGCCGATAACGCGGTGTCGTGTGTCACCACGCTTAATGCGCAGGCGTAAACTTTTTTTCCAACTCGCCACACATGCAGATCGGCTATTCGCGTTTCGCCTTCGCCAACCCCTGTCTCAACCACTTCGCGAATTTCCGCGACGACGGGGTCGTCCATTTCGCGATCGAGTAAAATTTTGCTGGTCTGGACAATCAGACCCTTCGCCCAGATCGCAACCAGCACTGCACCGACGATACCCATGACGGGGTCCAGCCACGACCAGCCATAGAGCCAGCCACCCAGCAGCGCGACAATCGCCAATACCGAAGTTGCCGCATCGGCAACGACATGCATATAAGCCGATTTTAGATTGAGATCGTGTTGATGATCGTGGCCATGCATACCCTTATGACCGTGGTGTGCGTGGTCGTGGTGCTCATGACCATGATCGCTGTGTGTAGGGTCGCGCTGTGTATGGTCATGGTGTGCATGACCATGGTCGTGAGTAGCCCCGAGAATTTTTGCGCACACCAGATTCACGATCAATCCAACGATCGCTACCACCATCGCTTGCTGGTAGTGAATCGACTGCGGTGCGAAAAAGCGCTCGATCGAACCGAAGATCATCAACGCCACCACACCCAGCAGGAATATCGCACTGGCAAAACCGCCCAGCACCTCGATCTTCCAGGTACCGAAGGCGAAGCGCGGATCGCGCGCATAGCGCCGCGCCGCAGCGTAGGCCATCGCGCTTAAACCGATGGCGACGGCATGCGAGCTCATATGCCAGCCATCGGCCAACAGCGCCATCGAGTTGTACCACCAGCCGGCAGCGATCTCGGCCACCATCATCGCGGCCGTAATCCACATTACCGTGCGCGTGCTGCGCTCGGCGACTGGGTTACTCGCGTCGAAAACGTGATCGTGCGCCCACGTTGCCAGATTGTCCGCGTGCATGGTTTTCTCCTCATCGGGATCCGATCAAAGACCCAGCCTGGCGCCGATACCGAATAATGTTGCCGCGCCGAGTAGCGCAAATATTCCGGCGGCGATCGAGTGCACCAGTTTCATGGGTATTTTAGCGGCCAATTTGTCGCCGACAAACACGGCGGGGACATCGGCCAGCAACATACCCAGCGTCGTGCCGATCACAACCAGTACTGCCGTGCCGTAGTGCGCGGCCAGCGCAACTGTGGCGATTTGGGTTTTGTCGCCCATTTCCGCCAGAAAGAAGGTAATCAGCGTAGCGCCGAATACACCGAGCCTTTTACCGAGCTGCGCTTCCTCGTCCTCGATTTTATCCGGAATTAATGTCCAGATTGCCATCCCAATGAACGATACACCTAAAACCCAGCGCAGAATTTCCGGGCTGATAGTTGCAGTGATCCACGCCCCTAACGCTCCGGCTAAGCCGTGATTAACAATAGTTGCGCAGAAAATACCGAGAATGATCGGCAGTGGTTTCTTGAAACGTGCGGCGAGAAGAAAGGCAAGGAGTTGGGTTTTGTCGCCGATTTCTGCGAGTGCGACCACGCCGGTAGAGACTAAAAGGGCTTCCATAATCAGTTCCCGGGCCGGTCGAAAGACAGATGACCACAACGCTTCCCCGGCCCATGCGGAGGCATTGTGGTCAAAGGTCTTGCCAGGAACTATTACCAGGAACTGCTTACGCCATGATCTGTGGATCAAGTATGTTGACATAAGCCTCTTCGAGCGAAGAGCGGCTACTCCCCAATGACGGGCGCAATGCTACCAGAGGAGTGCGCCAGCGGCTAGACGGGCCGCCAAAATCTGCTCGGTAAGTCCAACGCGCATGAGCG
>DATIED010000674.1:0-7816 GCA_035455965.1 Spongiibacteraceae bacterium | reverse complement strand
GAAATGCCGCTGGGACATATCGACGATCACGATCGCGCGTTGAGTTTTTGTTCCAGCGATATTATCCGCGAACGTATCGAGCAGGTTTTTCCGCTCACCGCCAGTGCCGAAAGCAGCGGCGGCCCGGCTCGTTATTACCGTATGTCCGACAGCGCCTCGCGCATCGGCTTCATTTCACCGCACAGTCACAACTTCTGCCATCTCTGCAATCGCGTGCGTGTCACCGCGGAAGGCCGGTTGCTGCTTTGTCTGGGCAATGAGCATTCGGTCGATTTGCGCGCTGTTATCCGCAACAATGATGGCGACATCGACGTGCTGAAAAATGTTATCGTGGCTGCGCTGGCTATCAAACCCGAGCGCCACTATTTTGATTTGCAAACTGAACCGCAAATCGTGCGCTTTATGAATATGACCGGCGGCTGATGCGTTTTGGTAGTTTTCATGCTGCTGTGCAATGTCGCTATCGATCGCAAAAACATAATAATCAGAATTACCTGGAACGATTATGGTTACATGGAATTATCGAGTCATCGCCAAGAAGTGCGCTAAATCCGGACTCGTTACCTATCAGATCCACGAAGTCTATTACACCGAGGATGGCAACATCGATTGTTGGACACAGCAGCCGGTCGAACCGTTGGGTACCGGCGAGGCACATTTGCGCAACGATCTGCACGCTTTTCTCGCGGCGTTTCGCAGCCCGGTGCTCGAGGAAAAACTGGTGCTTGGCCAGTTGCAGTTGGTCGAAGAAAAACTCGAAGGCAAGCCCGGCGAGGATTTGCGCCTGGATTATAAAGGTCGCGTCAATCGCGCCAGCGGCTACTTGTTTCAGATGTTGGGCAATCATTTGCTGCTGAAGCAGGATGCTAAATTGCGAGGGGTTTACGATAAAGTCGATCGCGCGTTGGCGGAATTGAACGAGGCTATCGGTATTGAATCATCGAGCGAAGCGCGGCTGGCCGAATCGCGCGGCAGATAATGATCTGCGCACCGATGCCGCAAGCGGAAAAGGCAGAATAAAAAAGGGCAGCTTGCGCTGCCGTAAGATCACACAACGTGGAGGAAGCAGTAGTAGTGGAAGAAATAGTAGCGTTCGACTAAACGCTCAATTAATTAGTGCCGCAGCCAACCTAAATAACCGCAGCTCTCGATATCCTCATCGCTGATCGATTCGTTATTGCCAGCGTATTCCATAAACTCCTGATCCAGGCAGCCGAGACGTTCGTGTTCGGGCACCGGTCTGGTGGAGAGATCGTAATCGTGCGTCGCTAAGATGTTGGCGGGTTCCAGGTAGGCCTGGAAGTTTTCGTAGACCGTGGCGTAACTTTTCATCGCCAGCGCATAATCGTGTTCATAGCCGTGAATGGCGTCGGAGGATACATCCGAGATGCAGCCGCTGCTAAGTGTTGGTGCAAAATCGCGTGCTGGTGTGCCATTTAGAAGCGGATCGTGTTCCGGCACCATTCGTGCCGCAATCAATTGTGCGGCGATCGTGGCGGTGGTTTGCGGGCTGCTATCGCTGATTTGTTTCATCTCTTTCTCCTCGCTAACTTGCGGAATCCTTTGATACTTTGGCCCTGCAGAGCAATTTCTTGCGACGCGCTTTTTTCCGGCCTGTTGCAGAGTCGCTTACACTGCGGGTTGAGTTGCTTAAAAATACTTCGCTGCTACTGTTACAAAGACATGACGAATACTGCAAAGATGCGACCAACTTTATTGCAACGCTAAATAATTTGTTGTGCGCGAGATTTGTTGCATGTCCGAGGCATATTTTTACGGCCCCAAGGCATATTTTTACGAATAGCTGCCTCTTTGAATCCTTGTTCGACAAATGCTTGTTCAACAAATGTTTGTTCGATGGCAACAATTATTTTATCGAGCAATTGTTCGGAAGCCCGATGCCAGGATGCAAACTATTCGAGCTCTGCCTATATCAAGTTTTTTCTAGAAACCCTTTATCGGGCGTAAAGCCGCCCGCTCGAAAATCGTTGGGCGGAGACCTTTACTAGGGACACGATAGCATTCATCCGCTACTTTTCAACTTTCCTAAATTAGTTATCGCGGTTAAGTACAGAATTTTGTCGGCACGCGGCGATTTAGCTACACTGCGTCCTCATTCAAACAACCGATACCGTTATGTCCTCTGTTTCCACCTCCAGTCAGTTCGACGTCGAAGCCATTTTGGCCGGCGCCGCGGGGTCATTGAGCGAGCTGCTGAGCCAATCGTTAACCGCCGATGGCGCGGAGCGGGATTTGGCGGCTTTATTCTGGACCGCCTGGCGATGTAACTCGGGTTTGCACGAAAACATATTGAGCGCTTGCGAGCCATTGGCCATGGCATTGGCCGAACTCGATCCTGCCTGTTGGGCAGCAATGCCGACGCACGAAGTCTGGCGCGTGCTGGCGCTGGTGCAGCAGAGCGGAATCGGTTACCAGCCTGAGTTGGGGCGCGCGGGCGAAAAAATACTCGCCGATCTCACCGCGAGTATGGCAGCGCTCGAGCGCGAGGGTTGGCCGGCGACAGCTGCAACGCTGGAGCAGTGGTGGGCGCAGGAGCAGCAGCGCCTGAGTCGTCTCGAGCAGCGCCTGATCGATACCGAGCGCGGCCAATTGCGCAGCCGCCGCGCGCAGCAGGTCGCCGCACGTCTGTTGAATCAAACGATGGCCGGCAAACAGTTCACGCGGGAGCTTGCCGATTATTTACAGCGCGAGTGGTTTCAAGAGTTACAGTGGGCATTGCTGCAATTCGGTGTCGACAGTCCGCAATGGCAGCAGCGCGCGCGGTTGACCGAGCGCCTGATCGATTCGCTGCAACCAGCGCACGGCGACGACCAGGCGCAGCAGCGCCTGTATATATTGATTGCCGAGATCGGCGTCGAACTGGCGGCAGTACTCGATGAGCGCGCCCACGACCGCGCCAGTCTGGAGCAGCAGTTGGCATTGATAGAGGCGCAGCATTTGGTTTTGTTGCGCGGGCAATCGCTGGCAGTCGCCGATTTCCAACTTATCGCCAATAACGACCCCTGGTTATCGACGGCTACCACCATCAGCGCAAGTTTGTTACAACGAGTTGCCGTTTTGATGCCGGGTAGTTGGTTTGTAGCGCGCGATAGTGGGGATTTACGCGTCAAACTGGCGCTCAAGCTCGACGACAGCACGCAATTATTATTTGTTAATCGGCTCGGCGTAAAAGCCCTGCAGAAATCCTTCGAGGAGTTCGCGTATCTGTTGTCGGTGGGGGCGGTGACGCCACTGCCGGGCGATGCGGCGCGCGCCACGCTGCGGCAAGTTCTCGAAGAGTTGGCGCAGAGCGGCATCCTGCAGCAACACGAGCGCGCCGAGGCACGTCGTCGTGCGGATGCGGAAGCGCGCCGTCGCATCGAGGCCAAAGCGAAGGCCAGCGCCGAGGCAAAAATACTGGCGGCAGCGCAGGCCCAGGCGGAACAGGAATTGGCACAACGCCAGCGCGAGGACGAGCTGGTGCGGCAGCGCGAATTGCTGGAACAACAGCAAGACATCGATCAGCAGCGGCTGCGCGAGGCAAGACAAACTGCCACTTTGCTGTCGATCGGTAGCTGGGTGGAGTTGCGCGATGCAAGCGGCGCGGCGCAGCGTCTGAAAGTTGCGGTCAAGTTGCCTTCCAGCGGTAAACTTATTCTGGTCGATCGCGACGGTGTGCGGCGCGCCGAGTTCGAGCGCGATGCTTTTGCCGCGCAGTTGGTGGATGGCAGCGCACAGATTTTAAAACACGGCCTTAAATTCGAAGATACGCTGGCGAAAGTGGTAGACAGCATGCGGCGCGATCGCGCGCCCAGGGAGTGAAGCCGTGAGCATCGATCACTACGAAGATCCCAGCGACCGCCGCAGTGAGGAGCGTATCGACGAGCACGTCACCATGTTCGTCGAGCGCTACGCCGCCGAGTTCGATAATTCGCGCGCCGCCAACATTATGATTTGCGACAGTGTGGATATCTCTGCGAACGGCGTGCAGGTGCGGATGGATCAACCGCTGCCGATCGGCACCATTCTGCGTTTGTGTGCGCAGTTCAGCGGCGAGCGCCCTTCGCTATATCTGGTCGGCGAAGTAAAGTGGCAGCGCGAAGAAGAGGGACAGTACTGCATTGGGTTTGCGCTATTCGAATCGGAGCAAACCGACATTATCGCCTGGAAGGAATTGATCGCCGGCCAATTGGATGTTTAGCGGCCGGCGTTGCAAAGTTGCCGCGCAGATGTTTAATCCTCGTCGTCCTTGATGGCTTGCAGGCTCAAACTCGATTTGCCGTCGCCGCTGGCGCTACCCTGATCGTGAAATTTAATTTTCAGGCGTACGTTATTGGCGGAATCGGCGTTGCGCAGCGCTTCATCGGCGGTTATTTTGCCGGCGCAATATAATTTGAACAGCGCACCGTCGAACGTTTGCATGCCCAGGTTTTCCGATTTCTCCATCACCTCTTTAATCGACTCGAACTCGCCGCGCAAAATCAACTCTTGAATGGTGGGCGTGCCGAGCATGACTTCGATCGCCGCTACACGCTTGCCGTCGACGCTTGGAATCAGGCGTTGCGAAACGAACGCCCGTATATTGCTCGATAAGTCCATCAGCAATTGCGCGCGCCGCTCTTCCGGGAAAAAATTGATAATACGATCGAGCGCCTGGTTGGCGTTATTGGCGTGCAGCGTCGATATTGCGAGATGACCGGTTTCGGCGAAGGCCAGGCAATGCTCCATGGTCTCGCGATCGCGCACCTCGCCAATCAAAATGACATCGGGTGCCTGCCGCAAAGTATTCTTCAGCGCTTTCTGGAAGCTGCGCGTATCGACGCCGACTTCGCGTTGATTGACGATCGATTTTTTGTGGCGGTGCACGAACTCGACCGGATCTTCGATGGTGATGATATGACCGGCGCTATTGCTGTTGCGGTAATCGATCAACGATGCCAGCGACGTCGATTTACCCGAGCCGGTCGCGCCTACGAATAGCACCAGGCCGCGCTTCTGCATGATGACGTCTTTAAGTATCGGCGGCAGGCCCAGCTCGTCGAACTGCGGAATGTCCATCTTGATATTGCGCGCCACGATGGAAATTTCATTGCGCTGTCGAAAGATATTGATACGAAAGCGACCGATGCCGGCCAGCGATATCGCCAGATTCATCTCCAGCTCGTGTTCGAACTCCTGCCGCTGCTCCTCATCCATCAGGCCATAGGCGATGGCCTTGATGGCGCCCGGGGCCATCACTTCTTTTTCCAGGGGTCGCAATACCCCCTGAAATTTCGCGCAGGGCGGCGCGCCGGTGCTGAGGTACAGATCGGATCCGTCCTTGCTGGAGAGAAATTTTAAATAATCGTTGAACTCCATGAGCCTATCTCGCTACCGCATATAAAGTCGCTCTAAGGGATAGCTCAGGATCGCTGTCAGCGCCAGCTTGGCTGCTGGTAAATGTGACGGGTCAACGAATGCGGGGAGGTGCCGGTGTGCTGGAGGGTGTGCTGGAATTTTGAGCAAAAAAAACGGCGCTGGTGCGCCGCGAAAGCCATTACAGTGGAGACCCTAATGTAAAGATTAGAAGACCCCGTCGGATTTAAGTTCCCGGCCGCCCAAATTATTGCCGGTGACCTAGCGAAAAGGTGCCTTGTTAGCGTCACGATGGGCCATTACACTGGTCTGCCTTGCCGTTTACCAGGCCCGCATTTGCGAAGCGTGGAAAGGAGATTGGCCTTGTCCACAGTTCCATCCAGCCCCCCACAACAAATCCTGCAGCAACGTTTAGTCCAGCTTTCTCGCGCCGAAACCCTGCCGTTGTTGAGGCAATTGCGTCGCGGTATCGAGAAAGAGAGTTTGCGCATCGACGCCGCTGGCGGCTTGGCGCATACCCCGCACGCGCCGGCGCTTGGCGCCGCATTGACGCATCCGCTGATCACCACTGATTATTCCGAAGCGCTGCTGGAATTCATTACGCCGGTGACGACCAAGGTGGAGACCAGCCTCGAGCAGCTCGAAGCTATCCATCGCTTCATGTACGCGGCGCTGCCCGACGAAATGTTGTGGACCAGCTCGATGCCTTGCCTGCTCGAGCGCGACGATGAAATTCCAGTCGCGCGCTACGGTACCTCCAATGTCGGTCGCATGAAAACTATCTACCGCGTCGGTTTGGGGTATCGCTATGGGCGCAAGATGCAAACTATCTCCGGCATTCACTACAACTTCTCGCTACCGGAGTCGCTGTGGCCGCAATTATTCGATTTAGCGCCGCACAGCGCCGAGCTGCAGGGCCGGATCACCGAGGCTTATTTTGGCTTGATTCGCAATTTCCGGCGCTATGCGTGGTTATTGATTTATTTATTCGGCGCGTCGCCGGCGGTCTGCAAAAGCTTTCTCGACGGCAAACAGCATCGCTTGCAGGCATTGGATGACTGTACGTTGTACCTGCCCTATGCCACTTCGCTGCGCATGGGCGACCTCGGTTATCAGAGCAATGCGCAGGAAAATTTGAAGATTTGTTATAACCGGCTCGAATCGTATGTCGATACATTAAAAAATGGCATTTTGAATCCGCACCCCGATTACGAACGCATCGGTGTAAAAGTGGACGGCGAGTATCGGCAATTATCGGCAGGTTTGTTACAGATCGAAAATGAATTTTATAGTCCGATTCGGCCCAAGCGCGTAGCGAAGCGCGGCGAAACGGCGTTGACGGCATTGGCTTCGAATGGTGTCGAATATATTGAAGTGCGTTGTATCGATGTGAATCCCTTCATGCCGGTTGGTATCGATGTCGAATTGATGCGTTTCGTCGATGCATTTTTGCTGTTCTGTTTATTTAGCGACAGCCCGGCGTGCGACGACGGCGGTCGTGCCGAGCTGATCGCCAACAACAAAATCGTTGTCAACGAAGGGCGTCGTCCGGGTGTGACGTTGCAGCGCGATGGCAGTGCCGTGCCGCTGCAGCAGTGGGCCAACGAGCTGCTCGAGCAAATCGAGCATACGGCCCTTTTGCTCGACAGCGCGCACGAGAGCGGCGCGCATCGCGATAGTGTCGCGCAGCAGCGCCGCAAAGTAGCCGATCCCGAGCTGACGCCTTCGGCGCGCGTATTGCGCGAATTGCGCGACGAGCGCATTTCATTCTCGCGTTTCGGCCTCAATAAATCCATGGAGCATGCGGCCAACTTCCGCAGCGATCCGCTGCCGCCGAAATTGCAGGCCGAATTTGTTGAAATGGCGGAGCGTTCGCTACGCGCGCAGTCGGATATCGAGGCGCAGGACCAATTACCGTTCGATGAATACTTGAAGCAGTATTTCGACCAGTACCGGGCGTTGTAAGCTATTGCGCGCGGCGCTCGGCTCGATGACTTATTCTGGTATTGAGTGCTTTATCGTTATGAGCTTTTTACCGTGAGCTATTGGTTGTGAACCACTTGTTGTGAACTACCTCGCGCATTTTCATCTGGCTCGAGCCAGCGATGCCTGGATTATCGGTGCCTTGCTCGGCGAGTATGTCAAAGGACCGCTGACCGGCGCTTGGCCCCCGGAGTGGGAGCAGGGCATTCGTCTGCATCGACAAATCGATGCCTTCAGCGATCAGCACGCTACGCGGTTGCAGTTCGCGCGTTTACTGCCGACGGAGTATCGGCGCTATGCCGGTATCGTGCTCGATGTCTACTGCGACTATCTTTTGAGCTTGCATTGGCAATCATTTCACGATGAGGCGTTGGCGGATTTTGCCGAGCGCGTCTATGCGTTGCTGGTGCAGCATATGGCGCGTTTGCCGCCGCCTGCGGAACGCATGGCGCAGCGCTTGATCGATTACGATGTGTTA
>DATIED010000673.1:0-3701 GCA_035455965.1 Spongiibacteraceae bacterium | reverse complement strand
CACGCGTGCCGTAGAAAGTGCCATCCAATGTGACGCGAAAGCTCGCGTGCCAATCTTCGGTACTCATATCGGCGATCAAGCCGCCGGTCGCCACCACGGCATTGTTGACCAGTATATCCAGGCGGCCATATTTTTTTGCCGTTTCCTGTACGACCCGCGTAAATGCCACCTCGTCCGCGACATCGAGCGGGGCTGCTTCCGCGCGGCCGCCGGCCGCTTGAATAGCCGCGACAACTGCCTGCAAAGGTTCCGGACGCCGGCCGCACAAAACGACAATTGCACCTTCCTGCGCAAAGCGCTCGGCTGTTGCTGCGCCGATACCGGTGCCAGCACCGGTGACGATTGCCACTTTATCTTTTAATCTATCGCTCATATTAAGTGCCTCGGGTTGTCGAGCAATAAACGCTCGGTGGCTGATACAATGCTACGTCTGTTCGCTCGATAGCGCACTGGGTATAGGGAGATAAATACCAGGCGAGCCGCTTAAGCTGCCAAGTGCGCTCTAAACTAATAGCTCTTTGCAACAGGCGCCTCGCATAAAAAGACTAACTCGCGAAGAGATTCGATAGAAAAGACGAATTAAAGCGCGATACGCTAGTAAAAATTTGTTGAAATAGAACCGCGTGGCCACGGTATTTTTCTGGGGCATCAATGGAATCACCGCTATAAATTCGCGCGAAAATTCAAAAAACGCTCTACAATATGAACACTGTAACAAAATTCTATGCGCTTAATCAGGAAGCTGTCAATCCATGACTGTCGGAAGACCCGCGTTAACCAGCCGCGCTAAAATCATCAAAGCCGCGCGCCGCATTTTGCAAAAAGAAGGTATTGCCGGTTTATCGGTCCGCAATGTTGCTGCGGCGGTGGATACGGCCCCCAGCACAATCTATAACTATTTCGGTACCAAGCAGGGCTTTATGGCTGCGCTGGCCAACGAACTGCTCAGTGGTGCCCGGCCCAGCGTAGCATCGGGCCAGGATCCAATCGAAAGCGTGCGCCAGTGGATGCTGCAGTATCGGCATTTATTGTTGAAGACTCCCGAATTAATTGTATTAGCGCACGCCTCTGGACCGGTGGCCAGCGTTTTCGATATCAGTCGCGATCTATACGATCTGTTGCTGAGTGCCGGGCTGGCGCCTGAAGATGCGGCACTGCACGGGCGTAGTTTGCATTACACGGTAAACGGTTTTGTCATGCAGGAAATCGGTCAGAAGTCGTCAGGCATCGATGTGTTGGCATCCGCGCCGGCAGAGCATCACGACTTGGTAAAGCTTGCGAACCAATTTAGTTTCGATGAAATGTTTGTAAGTACCGTAGAGCGAAACCTCGAGGGGTTGATTGCCTATATCCAGAGAAGGACGCACAAAAAATAGAGCTCTCATAAATTTTATGCGCAAAATCCGCACGTACTGGTATTGTTTTGCCTAGAACAACCCAAGCCCAAGATGCATGATTCTCTGCAACCGTATTTCTTCCTTTTCCATTACGGCTATTAGCCTCCAAAAAAGTCGTTGGCCCATTCACCAATTTCCCGGCACTTTCCGCGACACTTCCCCCAAATATTTTTTTAGATCATTACATTTATGTCACCTCGACTATGGTCGATTGACAGCCCTCATAAATGCGCATAAATTTGTACCATTGTTCATATATTGACGCCGGAATAGAGTGCGTTTTTTTATAACTAGCCAAGCTAAGCCTTGGCCGATGCCGAGTTCCTCATTATTGATTTTTCGATTTTAAGGGGTTGTTATGGATCGCTACATCGTAGTCTCCTCAGATTGTCATGCGGGGTTGCCACCCGAACAGTACCGCCCTTATCTGGACCCGCAACACCGCGCAGCCTTCGATGCAGCGCTGCCCCTGCAATTGGCAGGCGCAAAGAAGGCCTCGGAAAACTTTTTAATCGCTGAAGTAAACGAGCAATGGCGACACGGTCATGAGCAAGAGTTAACCGGCGCCTGGGACTCCAATGAACGCCTAAAAATGCTCGACGCCGAAGGCATCGCAGCCGAGGTTATTTTCCCGGATGGCATCACCGAATTTAACGCGCCGCCATTCGGCGTCGGCTTGGCGCCGCCATTGAGCGGAGTTGCAGCGGAGTTAATTTGGGCGGGATCGCGCGCGCATAACCGCTGGTTGGCCGAGTTCTGCCAAATGGCGCCGACGCGCCGCGCCGGCGTTGCAGTAGTGCCCGTTGTATTTGGCGTCGACGAAGCCGTTAAAGATGTGCAGCTAGCCGCGAAGAACGGTATGCGCTCAGTGGAAATCTCCACCATGGTCGGAGATTTCGATCCCTACCATCATCGCAAATACGATCCATTCTGGGCCGCTTGCGCCGATCATGGTCTAGTCGTTAATTTTCACACCGGCGCTGCGCCGTATGATTTCTATTTCGGCAAGCAGTGGCCACAGGTCGATCCCGATTTAGTCGGTGGCATGGGAGTCAACGTCAGCGAAGTTTATTTTTGGACTTATCGCCCGCTGACACAAATGATTTGGGGTGGGGTCTTTGAGCGGCATCCGAAATTAAGAGTGGCGATGACCGAAGTAGGCACCGGCTGGATGGTACCGCCGTATTTGAAGCTGATGGATCATATGTATTTCGATCAGCAATTCTCAGCCAAAATGGGCGACTTCTGCGGACACTTGAGCAAGTCGCCGAGCGAATATTTTCGCAGTAACGTAGCGGTTGGCGCTTCGTGTATTGGCCGTGCCGACGTGGAAATTCGTCATCAAATCGGTCTCGAGCAAATTATGTGGGGCAGCGATTATCCGCATCCCGAAGGCACCTGGCCCACCACGCATAAACAGATGTTCGATTCCTTTCACGATTTGCCGGAGCAGGAAATCGCGGCGATGCTCGGTGAAAACGCCATTCGCTTTTTTGGCTTCGATCGAGACAAGCTCGCGATTATCGCTGCGGACATCGGCCCGAAGAAAAATACTTTTATTTCCGCGTAACAGCTCTAAATGCCCGCTGTGTTTATCGCTAAGCCCGGCGGGGCAGGGACGGCGCTCTTATCGGCTAAGAACATTAATATGGCCAAGGCCATAGCTTAGCGCTACTCTGGGAAAATGAATTCGGATTTCGGTTCTGGGTAAAGGAGATTTAACTCACGCTGCACGTCTGCGCAACTAGCGCTAAGAAAAATTTAAATGAATAACAATAACAACAGCCCCGTTGCCGAACAGCCGCATTATTCAAAAACATATTTAATCTATGTTTTAACAATTCTCTTTCTTGGCACAACGCTGAGTTTCGCCGATCGCCAATTGATTAACATTTTAGTCGAGCCGATAAAAAATGAATTCAATGCCTCCGACACCGAAATGGGTTTATTAACCGGTCTGGCATTTGTATTGTTTTACGCCACGCTAAGCGTGCCCATAGCACGCCTGGCCGATCGCGGTTCGCGACGTAATATCTTGGCGATAGCGATGGCGCTTTGGAGTGTTATGACCGCGTTTTGTGGGATGAGCACTAATTTTTTGCAACTGGCGATCTCGCGTTTTGGTGTCGGCGTGGGCGAGGCGGGCGGCGGCCCGGCATCGTATTCGATGATCGCCGATTATTTTTCTCCGCAGCGCCGCAATACCGCGTTCGGTATTTTAGCGGCCGGCGCGCCGTTCGGTATTTTGCTCAGCATGTATGGTGGTGCAGTAGTCGCTACGCATTACGGTTGGCGCGCGACATT
>DATIED010000672.1:0-3564 GCA_035455965.1 Spongiibacteraceae bacterium | reverse complement strand
TTCTGGATCTGCTCGAGCAGGATCTCGAGCTCCCAGCGGGTGCGCACGAACGGAATCATCACGTGCAGGTTCGGCAGCTGTTCGCGCGCGGTGGCGAGCGCGTCGAGCTCCATCTCGAACAGCTCCGGAGACCGCACCGAGCGGTAGCAGCCGCGAAAGCCGATCATCGGGTTCTCTTCGTGCGGCTCGAACCAGCGCCCACCCAGCAGCGCTGCGTATTCATTGGTTTTAAAATCCGATAGGCGCACGATGACCGGCTTCGGATAAAACGCCGCGGCAATCATACCGATACCCTCGGCCAGTTCGCGCACGAAGAAATCAGTCGCGTGCGCGTAATTGCTCGTCAACTCGGCGATGGCCTTGCGCGCGCCGGCATCGTCGATTTTTTCCGGATGCAATACCGCCATCGGATGCACTTTAATGTGCTCGGCGATAATGAATTCCATACGCGCCAGGCCGACACCATCGTTTGGCAGCAAGCTGGCCTTTAGCGCGATATCAGGATTGCCGATATTCAGCATCAGACGAGTGCGCGGCTTTTGCAAATCGGTTAAATCGATCAGCGATTTTTGCACCGGCAACACACCGGCATACACATGCCCGAGTTCGCCCTGCGCGCAGGAGACGGTGACTTCATCGCCGGTGTTGATGATCTCGGTGGCGTTATCGCAGCCGATCACGGCCGGAATACCCAATTCGCGCGCGACGATAGCGGCATGACAGGTGCGGCCGCCACGATTGGTAACGATCGCGGCGGCGGATTTCATCACCGTGCCCCAATCGGGCATGGTGGTGTCCGCCACCAATACTTCTCCGGCTTGAAACTCGCGCAATTGCGCGACATCGCGAATCACGCGCGCGCGCCCCGCCGAAATTTTGTTGCCGACCGCACGCCCGCACACCAACTCCTCGCCCTTGCGCTCCAGGCGATATTCTTCGAGCACCTGCAGCGATTTTTGCGATGCCACGGTTTCCGGCCGCGCCTGCACGATATAGAGTTTGTCGTCGATGCCGTCCTTAGCCCATTCGATATCCATCGGCTGCGCGCGGCCGGTTTTTGCGCTGTAGTGATCCTCGATTGCCAGCGCCGCAGTGGCCAGCTCCAACACATCGGCATCGCTGATACAGAAGCGCTGCCGCTCGGCACCGGCGGTCGGCACATTGCGCGTGGCATCGCGGCCGGCGCGCGCCGCGTAAATCATTTTTATTTTCTTGGCACCCAGCGTGCGGCGCAGCACCGCCGCGAAACCAGCGCGCAGGGTCGGCTTGAATACGTAAAATTCGTCCGGGTCGACCGTGCCCTGCACGATATTTTCGCCCAACCCATAGGCGCCGGTAATAAATACCACATCGCGAAAACCCGTTTCGGTGTCGAGCGAAAACATCACGCCGCTGGTAGCGATATCGGCGCGCACCATCTTCATTACGCCGACCGATAAAAATACCTTGAAATGATCGAAGCCGTTATCGACGCGGTAGCGAATTGCCCGATCCTTAAACAAGCTGGCGAAACAGCGTTTAACCGCATCGAGCAAATCGGCCTCGCCGGAAATATTCAGAAATGTTTCGTGCTGGCCGGCAAAGCTGGCATTCGGCAAATCCTCCGCAGTGGCCGAGCTGCGCACCGCCAATGTCAACTCTGGAGCATATTCGGCCCGCAGCTTTGCGTAGGCGTCGAGTATTTGCCGACCCAGATTCTCCGGCAAGGGCGCTCGATAAATAATTTCGCGCGCCATTGCCGCGCGGCGGGCCAGATCGTCGACATCGGTAATATCGAGCTCATCCAACGCCGCATGCAAGCGCGGCCACGCGCCGGCGCTATCGAGGACATAGCGAAATGCCTCCGCCGTAATTGCAAAGCCATTAGGAATCCGCACTCCGCGCACCGTCAACTCGCGATACATTTCGCCCAGCGAGGCATTCTTACCGCCTACCGAGGCAATATCTTCGCTACGAATATCCGCAAAAAATGCGATATATCGATGCGGGTCAGTCATGCAAAACTCCTTAAATTTTGCCTTGCTGCCGCTGCAGCAATCGCCGCCGCAATTACCGCCACTGCAGTCTGCTGACCGACCGGCATAACACCTATGCCGATCGGTTTAGCGCGGGGCTAATTCCATCAGTTAATCGACAAACGTTTGCTCTTGCCATTGCTCTTCTTCGGCAGGCGCAATTCCAATACGCCGTCCTTGTAAGAGGCTTCCGCCTTACTGTCATCGACATCTGAGCCCAGCGAAAAACTGCGGAACACTTTGCCCTCGTAGCGCTCGCAGTGAATAACGGTTTCGCCCTTTTTCTCCTCCTTGAACGATTTCATCTGCGCGCCGATGGCGACGCGATTGCCATCCACTTCGACCTGAATATCTTCTTTTTTAACGCCCGGCAGATCGGCGCGCACCGTGTAATGCTTTTCATCCTCGGACAGATCGATTTTCATATCGCTGCCGAACTCTTTCTCCAGCGGCCACTCGCGCGGCAGCCAGCTTTGTAAAAATTTGTTAAGTTGAGTGGTCATCGGATCGAATAACGTGATGTTGGCCATGGGAATATCCTCGCGGTTATGAACATTCAGTCTCTAGGAACATTCAATCTAAAGAGCATTTAATATCCAATAACAATAAATCTCGCCGCAGGCAGCTTTAAACTCGCCTGGGTAAAAATTTATCGCAACGGCCCGGCTGCGCATTGACGAATATCAAACGGCGGATAATCCACCGGACTTTATTCTCGACAGCGACGCGCGATTCGCCGCCAGATAAAAACAGAATTAAAGAAATAATTTTTATTAATCCGTCTTCGCGTCGTGCGACTTATTGCAGAGGTCGACCCCTCAAGCAGATATCTTGCCCACGCCGATTTCTTGACCTCGATCAATACGCCCCAGCCGCGCCCTCGTAATATCCAATGCGCGCGGATTAAATCGGCGTTCGAGCGGCTCGAAAAATGTCGGCACCGCCGCGAACTTCGCCGCCGCAGTCCGACGATCGTTAAAAAGGACGCTACCGGCCGGGCAATATTTTGCTGAGGCGCCAATCGGTTAACCGATCGACGCCAGCGTATTGTTCGCGACGCGTTGTCAATGCACCACCGGTGCCAACTATTGCGAGGACAATATCGTGATTAAATCGAGAAAAAATATGGGCGGGCGCCGCGGCCTACGGGGCATGCCGGCACTCTTTCAATCAACCGCAATTGCTCCATTAACCGCAATGGCTTCATTAACCGCGAGAGTTTCGCTAACCGCGCTGGCTGTGCTGACGACGCCGGTTTCACAAAGCGCAACGGCTGCCGAACCGGCCGCCGCCAATGCGCCAGACCTGACGCGCATGCAACAGCAAACCGATCTGATGCATAAACAAATGCTGGCGATCCAACAGGCGAAAACGCCGGAGGAGCGTCAGCGCTTGATGCAGGAACACATGCAGACGGTGCGCGAACATATGCACACCGCATGCGCCGGCGATGGCATGATGGGATATGGCGGCCCGGAAAAAAATCGCGCAGGTATGCAGGATCATTGCATGGGAGTGCGTAGCGACGCGCCGCCAAAAAGTAAATAAA
>DATIED010000671.1:0-10253 GCA_035455965.1 Spongiibacteraceae bacterium | reverse complement strand
CGCCGCCGCCGTGGCGGGCCATGCCGCCGTACGAATCGACGATAATTTTGCGGCCGGTCAAACCGCAATCGCCAACCGGCCCGCCGATGACGAAGTTACCGGTGGGATTGATGTGAAACTGCGTGCCTTTATGCAGCAGTTCCGGTGGCAACACATGTTTAACGACTAGCTCGAGCACACCTTCTCTCAGATCGTTGTATTTAACGTCCGGATTGTGTTGCGTCGACAATACGATGGCGTCGATGGCGACGACTTTGCCGTCTTCATAGCGACAGGTAACCTGACTTTTCGCATCGGGGCGCAACCATGGCAGCAGACCGGATTTGCGCGCTTCGGCCTGGCGTTCGACCAGGCGGTGCGCGTAGCAGATTGGCGCCGGCATCAATACGTCGGTTTCATTGCTGGCGTAACCGAACATCAAACCCTGATCGCCGGCACCTTGATCCTCCGGCTTGGCGCGGTCGACGCCCTGCGCGATATCCACCGATTGTTTGCCGATGATATTCAATACGCCGCAGGTCGCGCCGTCGAAGCCGACATCGGACGATGTATAACCGATATCGCAGATCACTTTGCGGACGATTTCTTCCAGATCGGCCCATGCGCTGGTGGTAATTTCGCCGGCGACGATCGCCACGCCGGTTTTCACCAGCGTTTCGCAGGCGACGCGCGAATATTTATCCTCGGCAATCAGGCGGTCGAGCACCGCGTCGGAAATTTGATCGGCGATCTTATCCGGATGGCCTTCGGAGACGGATTCGGAGGTGAAAACTGAATAATCGGACATTGCCGCTAATTCCTCTTAGCAAGTGTGTTAGATGAGTGAATGTTGGATGCATTGATGAATTGACGAATTTGCACGCGAAAGCCGTTGCGCTGGGCGAGGTAGACGCTGCGGCCGGCGGATAACCCGGCGGTTTGCGCCCACTGCGTTAAATCTTCCGGCTCGAATCCCAGCCATAAATCGCCGCAGGCCTGCTGTGCCCACAGTTGATCGTGGCGGCATAGCTCGGTGACGATCAGAGTGCCCTGCGGCTGCAATATGCGCGCTAAATCCTGAAAAATCGCGGCCGGCGAGGGCACATGATGCAACACCATATTCAGTGCGATGCAATCGAATTTATGCTGTATGAGCCGCGTGTCGCCGGTATCGCCGTGCAAAAACTCGATATTGCGCAGGCCTCCGGCCTGGGCAAACTGCTGCGCCTGCTCGAGCATTGCACGGGAGTTATCCAGCGCCAGCACGCGTTGAAAATGCGGTGCCAGATGCGCGAGAAACGCGCCCTCGCCGGGACCGACTTCGAGTGCACTTGTGCCGCCCTGTGGAAAGCAACTGGCCAGCATTTCGGCAGCCTGCTCGCCGTACACCTCGAAGGCGGCGATCAACTCCTGTTGTTCGCGAAAGTGCGCGGCGTTCTCGGCAAAGAATTGCTGGGAGCGCTGCGCTCGCTCGGCCTGTACGGCATGGATGCGGGCATTGATTACGCTATCGATCGGCAGTGCGTCGATGGTTTCCAGCAGCGCGCGCTGCAATGGCTCCAGCAATGTCAGGGTGGGCAATTGCGCGCGGCGATAGAAAATTGAATTACCCTCGCGCCGCGTCGCCAACAAACCGGCCTTGGTAAGTATTTTCAAGTGATGGCTCATACCGGATTGCGGCATCGCCAGAATTTGACTCAGCTCCAGCACGCCAAACGAATCGCGGCTCAACACCCGCAGGATTTCCAGCCGCAATGCATCGCCGCTGGCTTTGCAGAGCGCGGCTAGCGCACTGCTATCGAGCGTGGGAGCCACGGGCAGTTGGAGGGCGGTGGTATTCATGGGGGCAAAGCCTAGCAGAACAAACAATCTATATCAAAATTTTTTGATATAGATTGCGGGCGGTATTCGACGTAAGGAGTTCGGGATAAGAGCGTGCGCCGTAAAAAAGTTTGTCGGCAAAACTTTGTGCAGGCCATTTGCCACTCTTATTTGCCTACTCCTATTTGCCGTAGACGGCGCGCTAGGGGACAATAGGCGCCCTTTTACGCCAGCCCTTTACCCGATTTTTATAGTGGAGCTCCGCATGCCTTCCCGCACTGAACTTGCCAATGCCATCCGTGCCCTCAGTATGGATGCCGTGCAAAAAGCGAATTCCGGCCACCCGGGCGCGCCGATGGGCATGGCAGATATTGCGGAAGTGCTGTGGCGGGATTTCCTGCATCACAACCCGGCCAACCCCAAGTGGCCCAATCGCGATCGTTTTATCCTGTCGAACGGGCACGGATCGATGCTGCTGTATTCGCTGCTGCATTTGACCGGCTACGATCTCGGCATCGAGGACATTAAACAATTCCGGCAACTGCATTCGCGCACGCCGGGGCACCCCGAATACGGTTACACGCCGGGCGTTGAGACCACCACCGGCCCGCTGGGACAGGGTTTGGCCAATGCGGTGGGCTTTGCGTTGGCGGAAAAAATTCTGGCGGCGCAATTCAATCGTCCCGAACACAATATCGTCGATCACAACACTTACGTATTTCTCGGCGACGGCTGTCTGATGGAAGGTATCTCGCACGAAGCCTGTTCGCTGGCGGGCACGCTGGGGCTGGGCAAGTTGATCGCGTTCTACGACGACAACGGCATTTCGATCGACGGCCACGTGCAGGGTTGGTTCACCGATGATACCCCGAAGCGGTTCGAAGCTTACGGCTGGCATGTGATCGCCAAGGTCGATGGTCACGATGCCGACGAAATTAAAAGCGCCATCGAGCGCGCCAAAGCGGAAACCCATCGACCGACCTTGATCTGTTGTAAAACGATTATCGGCAAGGGCGCACCGAATAAACAAGGTACCGAAGATGTACATGGTTCGGCACTCGGCGATGCCGAAGTTGCCGCGGCGCGCAAGGTATTGCATTGGAATTACCCGCCGTTCGAAATTCCACAGGAAATTTATACCGCATGGGACGGCCGTGCACGCGGCGAGCAACTGGAGCGTAATTGGCAGACGCGCTTCGATTCTTACAAGGCGCAGTACCCCGAGCTTGCCGCCGAGTACGAGCGCCGCATTCACAATTTGCTGCCGGGCGATTTCGCGCAGCAGGCCGATGCTTTTATCGCTCAGTGCCAAAGCGAAAGCAAAACCGTCGCAACGCGCAAAGCCAGCGAAATCTGTTTAAATTTCTTCGGCCCGCAGCTGTCGGAATTACTCGGTGGCTCGGCGGATCTGGCCGGCTCCAACAATACGATCTGGAAGGGCTGCAAAAGTATCACCGGGGAAGATGCGAGCGGCAACTATCTGCATTATGGCGTACGCGAATTTGGCATGTCGGCAATGATGAACGGCCTGACATTGCACGGTGGTTTCAAAGTCTATGGCGCGACCTTTTTAGTATTTATGGAATACGCGCGCAACGCCGTGCGCATGGCGGCGCTGATGAAGCAGCCGAGTATTTTTGTCTACACGCACGACTCCATCGGACTCGGTGAAGACGGTCCCACGCACCAACCGATCGAACAGCTGACCAGCTTGCGCACGACGCCGAATTTACATACCTGGCGGCCGTGCGATATGACTGAATCCGCGGTGGCCTGGCGCGCCGCGCTCGAGCTCAACGACGGTCCCTGCGCATTGATTTTTACCCGTCAAAACTTACCGCACCAGGCGCGCAACGCCGCGCAGGTTGCCGACATCGCGCGCGGCGCTTATGTGTTGCACGATGGCGCGGGACATCCGGATGCCATTTTGATCGCCACCGGTTCCGAAGTGCAGTTGGCGATGGCCGCCGCCGAGCAGCTCGCGCTGAATGGCCGGTCGATCCGCGTGGTATCGATGCCGTGCACGACATTATTCGATGCGCAGGATGCTGCCTACCGCGAGTCGGTGTTGCCTAGCGATGTGTTGGCGCGAGTTGCGATCGAGGCTGGGCATAAAGACTTCTGGTACAAATACGTCGGTCTGGATGGTGCCATCGTCGGTATGGAAAGTTTTGGCGAATCCGCTCCGGGTCCGCAGTTGATGGAGTATTTCGGGTTCACCACCGACGCCGTCGTGGAAGCCGTGAACGAACTGCTGGATATCTAAAACCGATGCTGCGTTTGGCTATCAATGGTTACGGCCGCATCGGCCGCTCGGTGTTGCGAGCGTTGTATGAAAGCGGCCACCGCGAAGCCATGCAAGTGGTCGCCATCAACGAGCCCGCCGATCTCAATACGATTGCGCATCTGAGCAAATACGACACCACGCACGGTCGTTTTCCCGGCAGTGTCGCTATCGAGCAAGATGCGCTGCGTATCAACGGCGATGCGATTACCATAAGCCACTATTCTGCGTTAACCGATTTGCCGTGGCGCGCTTTAGGCATCGATGTGGTGCTCGAATGCAGCGGTCAATACGATACGCAACAGCAACTTGAAGGTCATCTGCAGGCAGGCGCGCAACGCGTGCTGTTATCGCAACCGGGCACCACGGAAATTCCGGCGATTGTGTACGGCGTCAATCAACATATATTGAGCGGTGCGGAAAAAATTATTTCCGCCGCGTCGTGCAGCACTAATTGCATCGTGCCGGTCATTAAAGTGTTGGATGAGCATTTTGGACTCGAGCACGGCATTATTACGACGATTCATTCGGCGATGAACGATCAGCCGGTATTGGATGCCTATCATCACACCGATCTGCGCAAGACGCGCGCCGCCGGGCAATCGATAATTCCGGTCGAGACCGGTCTGGCTCAGGGTGTGGGACGCATTCTGCCGCAGTTGGCCGAGCGCTTCGCGGCGCACGCGCTGCGCGTGCCGACTATCAATGTGTCCGCCATGCAATTGACCATGCAGCGCCGGCACGCGACCACTGTGGCCGCCGTCAACGCGGCTTTGGCGAGTGCCGCTGCGCTGGAATTCAACGGTATTCTTGGCTATACCGAAGAGCCATTGGCATCCTGCGATTTTAATCACGATCCGCATTCGGGCGTGGTCGATGCCAGTCAGACGCAGGTGGCCGGCGATTTGATCAATGTTTTAACATGGTTCGATAATGAATGGGGTTACGCCAACCGCATGCTCGACGTGTTGGCATACTGGTTAACCTTAGAGCGCCCAACAAAATGAGCTTTGGCTTTACGTAGGACGGATCATCGATCCGCCATGCGATCTGGCCGCAGCAACAACGGCGGATCAATGATTCGCTCTGCATTAGTTTGCCACTGCATTTTGTTAGATGTGCCCGGCTGAATAAAGAGCTATGCGTAGCGGCAACAAATATTGATCGACACTTGTTTAGCATTAGCGATAGATAATAAAGGAAGCTGCCATGTCCGTTTTGAAAATGACCGACTTCAATTTGCAAGGCCGTCGCGTATTGATACGCGAAGATTTAAACGTTCCGGTGAAGGATGGCAGCATCGCCTCCGATGCACGCATTCGCGCCGCCATTCCGACTTTGGAGCTGGCTTTGAAAGCCGGCGCAAAAGTTATCGTTATGTCGCATTTGGGACGCCCGACCGAGGGAAAATACGAGGATGAATTTTCGTTGGCGCCGGTGGCCGCGCATTTAGGCAAGTTGTTGGGTCGCAATGTACCGCTGATCAAGGATTGGCAGAACGGTGTGCAAGTCGGCGATGGCGAATTGGTACTGCTCGAAAACGTGCGCTTCAACAAGGGTGAGAAAAAAGATAACGAAGAGCTGGCAAAGCAATACGCCGCGCTCTGCGATGTATTTGTGATGGACGCGTTCGGCACCGCACATCGCGCCGAGGCTTCGACGCATGGCGTGGCGAAATTTGCGACCGTTGCGTGCGCGGGTTTATTGCTGTCGGCCGAGCTGGAGAGTTTGGAAAAGGCGTTGAAGCATCCGGCGCGCCCTTTGGTGGCAATCGTCGGCGGCTCGAAGGTTTCGACCAAATTAACTGTGTTGGAGAATCTTTCCGAAAAGGTCGATCAGTTGATCGTCGGCGGCGGCATCGCCAACACCTTTTTGGCCGCAGCCGGTTTTCCGGTTGGCAAATCGTTATGCGAGCACGATTTGATTCCCGCCGCCAAAGCACTGATGGCGAAAACGCATATTCCATTGCCGGTCGATGTGGTGGTCGGCAAAGAGTTTAATGAAAACGCAACAGCGACCTTGAAAGATGTCAAAGATGTCGCTGCCGACGATATGATTTTCGATATCGGTCCACGCAGCGCGGCGCAACTGGCCGCATTGTTGGAAGAGGCTAAATCGATTATCTGGAACGGTCCGGTCGGCGTGTTTGAATTCGATCAATTCGGCGAAGGCACCAAAGTATTGGCAAAGGCGATTGCCAACAGCCCGGCATTTTCGATTGCCGGTGGTGGCGATACATTGGCGGCGGTCGATAAATACGGCATCGAGAAAGATGTGTCGTATATTTCCACCGGCGGTGGCGCGTTTCTCGAATATGTCGAGGGTAAGGTGCTGCCGGCGGTGGCAATTCTCGAGCAGCGCGCCGAAAGCACCAAATGCAATTTTAAATGAAGAGATTTGCGGTGTATTCGCGAATGCACCGCATGCTTAAAACTTAACAATACTGTTCATGCGTAGGGCGCAATAAGCGCAGCGCATTGCGCCGGGCGGTTTGAATTAGTGGCGCAATGCTGCGCCCTACCGGAAATGGAGACACGAATATGGCACTGATCAGCTTGCGTCAATTACTGGACCACGCCGCCGAGCATAACTATGGCGTACCGGCATTCAACGTCAACAACCTGGAGCAGACGCGCGCTATCATGGAGGCGGCGGCGGAAACGCGCAGCCCCGTAATCATGCAGGCGAGTGCTGGGGCGCGCAAATATGCGGGCGCGAATTTTTTGCGGCACATGATTCTGGCGGCGATCGAAGAGTTTCCCGATGTGCCGGTCTGCATGCACCAGGATCACGGTGTGAGCCCGGCGATTTGCCAGCGCTCGATTCAATTCGGCTTTAGTTCGGTGATGATGGATGGCTCGCTGCTGGAGGACGGTAAAACGCCGGCCTCTTACGATTACAACGTGCGCGTCAGCCGCGAAGTCGTCGCCATGGCGCACGCCTGCGGCGTATCGGTCGAAGGCGAGCTGGGCTGTCTCGGCTCGCTCGAAAGCGGTATGGCCGGGGAGGAGGATGGCGTCGGTGCCGAGGGCATATTGACCCACGATCAAATGCTCACCGATCCGGAAGAGGCCGCGGACTTCGTGCAAAAAACGCAGGTCGATGCGCTTGCCATCGCGGTCGGCACCAGCCACGGCGCATATAAATTCACGCGTCCGCCCACCGGCGATATTCTGGCGATCGATCGCATCAAAGAAATTCATCGCCGCATTCCCGATACGCATTTGGTGATGCACGGCTCGAGCTCGGTACCGCAAAATTGGCTGGCGATCATCAATCAATACGGCGGCAAGATCGGCGAGACTTATGGTGTGCCACTCGAGCAAATCGTCGAAGGTATCAAGCACGGTGTGCGTAAAATTAACATCGATACCGATTTGCGTTTGGCTTCGACCGGTGCGATTCGCCAATTCCTGGCAAAGAATCCTGCCGAATTCGACCCGCGCAAATACTTGAAAGAAACCATCAACGAAATGAAGGCGGTTTGTAAGGAGCGCTATGAGGCCTTCGGTACGGCCGGGCAGGCCGAAAAAATAAAAGTGTTGTCGCTCGAGGCGATGGCGGTGCGCTATGAAAAAGGCGCATTGGCTCCTAAAGTTCAATAGGCTCCTAAAGGTAAATAGGCCCTTAAAATCAGATAAGCGAGGAGATGGGTCGCGATGATATTGTCGCGATCAGCCACGATGGCCATCAGTTTTGATTTAGAACGACTACATCAACAGATTCGCCCGTTCAGCGTCGCCGAGCCATTCGTGCCCGGCGATGCCGAGCAGACCTATTTTCATTTTTACGGTATCGATTTCGAGAAAAAAATTCCTGGAGTTAATCATTACTTCGGGCATTTCAGCAGCGGCAAATACGATATCGTTGCGCACTATTTTACACTCGACGCCAGCGCCGGTAAAAAAGCGCGTGGCACTTGCTTTATCTTTCACGGCTACTTCGATCATGCGGGACTCTATGCGCATGCGATCGAATACTGTTTATGCCGCGAATTGAATGTCGTGATCTATGATTTGCCGGGGCATGGGCTTTCTACCGGCGAACGCGTCAGTATTCCTTCGTTCAGCGAATATTTAGTAGTGATGCGCGATGCGTTGAAGTTGTTTGCCGATATTGCGCCACAGCCTTGGCATGCGGTCGGCCAGAGTACTGGCGCCGCGGTTCTGATGGATTATTTGCTGCAGGAGCTGGCGCCGAGTTTCGATAAGGTGGTGTTATTGGCGCCGCTGCTGCGCGCAGCGGAATGGCGCTGGATCAAAGTGGCATACTGGGTCGGTCAAAAATTTCTGGAGCGCGTGCCGCGCCGCTTCGGTACTAATTCCAGCTACCAACCCTTTGTGAATTTTGTCGAGCACGACGATCCGCTACAAACGCATTATATTTCGGTGCGCTGGATCGATGCATTGATGCGCTGGGAAAGTCGCTTTGAATACTTCCCGGCGCTGGAGCGCTCGCTACTGATTATCCAGGGGCAGCGCGATACCACGGTGGACTGGCGCTATAACATTCCTTTCATCCGCACAAAATTTCCGCACGCTAAATATCTGCCGTTGCAAGAGGCGTATCACCATCTTGTCAACGAGGCGCCCGATATTCGCCAAAAAATCGTAGCGGCGCTGGATCTCTACTTTAATAATATCGATGAAGTAAAAGTATAAATAATAACGAGTAATGGGTAAGCATGATGCTAAAAAAAACAAGTCTGGTTCTAGCCATTTTTGTATTTCTGGTCGCAGGGACTTACGGTGCCCTGGTCTGGCATAACAATCGTTCGGCGCTGCCGCCGGCGTCATTGGAAGTTACAGCGAGCTGGGAAAAAAGCGTGTCGTGGCTACTGCAAAATCGCGATACGGTTCTTAGGGATAATAATCCGATCCTGTGGTGGATGATTGGCGAGGGCGCAAAAGCTACCGGCGATCATCGATTGCAAACGCTTTACGCGGCCTTTCGTGCACGCTACGACATTGAAAACGCAACCTCCATTTGGCAGACCTTCTTCGAGCCTGCTCGTTATTGGGGGAGCAATTTTCCGCGCGAAAGCTTCGCCATTTATGCCGATTACCAGCAATACTTTCTATTCGGTTTGACCTGCGGCAAGCAGCTTGCCGCTGAGCCGATCATCGATGCTCAGCACTCGCCGGATTTTTGTTGGCATGCGCACCCTTTTAGTCCAGCCTGCATGACGCACCAATTGATGGGCTACCGCTTTCTGCAGCGCACAGGTTGCGATCGGGTGGATGGTTTGGATACAAAAATAGCTGCATTGCAAAGCTCGATAGAAAGACAGCTAACCTGGGATCCGCGAGTGGTGGATGTTTATTTGCAGCGTATTTTGATGTTGGTGGATTCCGATGCCGCGAGTCGTATTAAGCCGCGTTGGTTAGAGCGTGCACTCGCCGCGCAATTGGACGATGGCAGCTGGTCTAATTTTCAACCGCTGTTACCGATCGGCGGTGGGCGTTATATTGGTTTTAATGAGCGATTGCTCGGCATCGGCAGGGTGCAGGGTAATTTGCATGCGACCGCACAAGGTCTTCTGCTATTGAGTTTGCTACAGCAAAGAGATGCTCAGCAACGCGCCACCGCCCTAAGTGGGCAGCGGCGCGAATGACGGGGCTGTCGATATTTGCCGAATAAATTAAAACAATACCCGGCAGCGAATCGTCCCTTCTACTTCGCGCACTTTTTCCAAGGCCAGTTCGCTGGCGTCTTCATCGACATCGATCACCACGTAGCCGACGTGTTCCGAGGTTTGCAGATATTGAGAGCTGATGTTGATGTGATTGTCGGAAAAGACTTTGTTGATCGCCGACATCACCCCGGGTACGTTGCGGTGCACATGTAACAGGCGATGTTTGCCGGGGTGCGACGGCAGCGCTACTTCGGGAAAGTTGACGGAGGTGGTGGTTGCGCCGGTGTCGCTGTAGCGGACTAGCTTTTCGGCGACTTCGAGGCCGATATTCTCTTGCGCTTCCTGCGTCGAGCCGCCGACATGCGGTGTTAAGAACACATTGTCGAATTGACGCAGCGGCGAGATGAATTCGTCGTCGTTGGCGCGCGGCTCGACCGGGAATACGTCGATGGCGGCGCCGGCAAGATGTTTGCTGGCCAGTGCGGCGGCCAGCGCGTCGATATCGACGACAGTGCCACGCGCGGCATTGATCAG
>DATIED010000670.1:0-4279 GCA_035455965.1 Spongiibacteraceae bacterium | reverse complement strand
GGCGCCGGCCGCCAGGCGAATAACGGCAGGCGATGATTACCTGTGTGGCCGCTTAAATCGATCAATATATGCAGCGCATCGGCGTGAATTTTTTGCGCGGCGTCGCGGTCGCTTAGATTGCTGATCGGTCGCCAGGCGCTGAAATAAGGTTTGATGCGCGCGCTGACTTCATCCTCCTTGGCAGTGGTTGGGTAGGCTATCACTTCCACCGTTGCAGGATTTAGATGTGCGAGTAAGTTCTCGAGAAAAAAGCTGACCGGATGGTTGCGAAAATCGCCGGATACCAAACCGACGCGCAACGGCTGGCCGGAATTGAGATTTGCGTATGACCAGTTCGTGTACGCTTGAGCCAGCGACTGCAATAGCAAACCGTAGTCGCTGACCTCTTTTAGATAGTGGGCCGGCATGTCTTGAATGCTTAGCGCATACAGCAGATTGCCGTGAGTAGCTGCATTGTTCGGCTCGATGGCCAGGGCTTTACGAAAACAATCGATCGCTTCTGCGAATTTGCCCTGCATCTGTAGCGTGGTGCCTAGATTGCTGACCGCCTGCGCAAGGTCCGGTTGCAAGGCGATGGCTTGTCGGTAGCTGGCTATCGCATCGATGTATTTACCCTGAATTTGCAGCAGATCGCCTATATTGCGATGCGCCGAGGCATAAGCGGGATTTATTTCCAGCGCGCGGCGGTAATTGTCGTGCGCCTCTTTAAATTTATCCTGCGTCCGCAAGGCATTGCCGATGTCATCGTAGTAGTGCGGGCTGTCGGGCTTCAGCGCCGCGGCGAGGCGATAACAGGCTTCCGCTTTAGCGTGCTCATTGCGGCTGCCGTAGATTCGCCCCAGGTTGGCGTGATAAGTATGATTCGAAGCATTGATACGGATTGCCCGGCCGATCAATTCGATCGCCGCTGCATCGTCGCCGCGATCGCCGGCGAGCACGCCCATTAAATGTAATGCTTCGGCGTGTTTGGGTTCGGTTTGCAGTATCTGCCGATAGAGGCGCTCGGCCTCGTCGAGGTGGCCAGCCATATGCTGGGCAAACGCTGCCTGTAAATCCTGTTGAATCTTGCCGGCGCCGGGGTGTGCGACCGCCGCGCGCATATCGTTTTGCTGCATGCAACATTGCTTATATTTTTTACCGCTGTCGCAGGGACAGGGGTCGTTGCGGCCTACTTTTTTCATAAATGTTTTTTAGGATTATGGTGTTGTCGAAATCAGGGTTGTGTTGTTATCGAAAGTGCGAACTATACAACAGTTGCCGGTGGGCTTTGTAGTCGCGCGGCTGCGCACAGGTGTTATGTGCGCAGGCAACAGGGCTGCGGCAATACCGCCACAGCCCTTATACTGAGGATTTTGCGTGGAGCCAATAATGATCGAAGGTGTGTACGTACTGCAGGAGTGGTGGGTCGGCGGTCAACAGTTTACTCAGCCGCAGGTCGAAGGCCGCTTTGTGCTGGTCGATGGCGTCGCGATTGCGATTCTGCACAATCGTATCGATGCCGCGCACCGCCATTCGGCGACGTTGTGCGGTCGCTACCGATTGACCGCGCAAAATTTTGCCTACGGCTACGACGACGCGACGACGATTACTTATGCGGAAGACACGATTAGCGGCTCTGCAGCATTACCGTGGCTGGGGATGCGCGAGTTTCTGGTCGAGCCAATGCAGGATGCAACGCGGGTTTATACCGGCAATCAGGAGTTTATTTTTACGCGCGATGGTTTTACCTACGCGGAAAACGGCAGTTTATTGCGACGCTGGCAGCGCGCGCGAACGTAACGTCCTGGTTATACCCGCGCCAGTCCGTCGTCGGTCGATAATGCATCCAGCGAGTGCTGCGGCATAAAAAATTGATGATTGCTGTCGTCGATCGCTTCGATGGCAATAATCGGCGGCTGCGAATTCACCGTGCCGAAAATAGTGGCGAACGCGGCATCGGCCGCATCGCGACCGGTGCCAAAGCGCACCAGGCCCATCGGCATAGCGGTGCCGGAGGGATCGAAGATATACCAGCGATCGCCCAGATACACCTCGACGTATGCGTGGAAATCGGCGGGCCCGAGCGCCGGGTCGGCGCCGTAGTCGATGCCGGTGGCAAAGCGCGCCGGAATGTTCACTGCGCGGCATAGCGCAATCATCAGATGCGCAAAATCGCGGCACACGCCCACCTGCTCGACCAGGGTATCGATCGCCGAAGTGCTGGCGTTCGAGGTGCACGATGTGAAGGTCACGCGCTGTTGCACCCACTCCTGAATGGTTTTAACGCGCGAATAACCCTGCCATAAATGACCGAATTCGCGCATCGCCAATTTGTGCAGACGATCCGATTGGCAGTAGCGGCTCGGATAAATGTAATGCAATACGGCTGCCGGCAGGCGCGCCACCGGTACTTCCTGCAGCTGCAGCGACGGTGCGGTGTGATGGGTCAGCTCCACCGTGGCGTTGTATTGCACTTGCAGCGGCCCTTGCGCGGCGGTGAAGCGCATATAGCGATTGCCGCTGCCGGGGTCGGAATAGATATCCGGCGTCAGCGGCTGGCTGATAAACAGGTTTTCCTGCACCACCGTTTGGCTGCGGGTTTGGGCAGCGTGAATATTGAAAATGAAATCGCAGCCGGGCTGAATGATTTCATAATTGAGTTCGATCGAAAGCTTTAGCTTGATCATTACTGCCTTGCAGGGTGGCGGGGTCGATCTGCAGTATGAGCTTATATCGGGCGGGGCGTACAAATACTTGCCGCTGAAAAGGGGCCGGCGCCGCTGCGCAAAACTTGCCAGGAATTTGCGCAGCGGTTTTCTATGGGGACTCGATGGCGCGGACCGCCGTTTAAAATAAATGCGTGGTCGACTTAAAATAAATGCGTGAACAGCCAATACAGCGAGCCGGATAAAATCATCGCGGCGGGCAGTGTCAGCACCCACGCCATCAACAGATTGCGGATGGTCGACAATTGCAGTCCTGAGCGATTGGCGGCCATGGTACCCGCCACGCCCGACGATAGTACCTGGGTGGTCGACACCGGCAAGCCGTACATATCGGCGGCGCCGATCGTCAGCATTGCCACCAATTCCGCGGACGCGCCCTGTGCGTAGGTCAAATGCGTTTTGCCGATTTTTTCACCGACCGTGATGACGATACGTTTCCAGCCGACCATGGTGCCGAGACCGAGCGCAATCGCAATCGCGATTTTGACCCAGAGCGGAATAAATTTGGTCGCTGCGTCGATCTGTTTTTTGAAGGCGCCGAGATTGGCTTTGGTGTCCGCATCCAGGTGTACCGCGGTATTTTTATCGAGCGAGCGAATGGCTTCCGAGGCGAGGTACATATCGTTGCGCACGTTCGCCACCGCTTCGGCGGGTACGCGCGATAGCGTGCCGTACTCTTTAACCTGCGCGGCGATATTACCTGTCACTGCCGCCAGCGCGGGCAGCAGTTCCGGTTTGAATTCTTTGGTGCGCACGTATTCGGATAACACTTTGTGCGTATCGGCCGGCGCTTCGTCGGGCGCCGCTTTAACCAGCGCCTGTTGTGTGACCTGCGCCACCGCGACGAATTGCGTCATCTGATCGACCGGCATAGCGCGGTTCAGCGCATACGCCATCGGCACCGTACCGACCAGAATCAACATGATCAGGCCCATGCCTTTCTGGCCATCGTTGGAGCCGTGCGCGAACGACACGCCGGTGCAGGTCAAAATCAGCAGGCCGCGAATCCACCACGGCGGCGGCGTATTGCCTTTCGGTTCTTTATACAGCGCTTTATTTTTTACGAAGGCGCGCAGCGCCAACAATAACAGCGCCGCGAACGCGAAACCTATCAACGGCGACAACAACAGCGAGTAACCGACCTTGGTCGCCTGCGCCCAATCGACGCCGCTGGTACCATCGCGGCCGTGCATCAATGCATTCGCCACGCCGACGCCGATGATCGAGCCGATCAGCGTGTGCGACGACGATGCCGGCAATCCCAGCCACCAGGTGCCGAGATTCCAGATAATCGTCGCGATCAACAGCGCGAACACCATGGCGAAACCGGCGCCCGAGCCGACTTGTAAAATCAGCTCGACCGGCAGCAGCGAAATAATGCCGAATGCGACGGCGCCGCTCGAAGCCAGTACGCCGAGAAAATTAAAAATGCCGGACCAGATCACCGCTACGTTCGGTGGTAGCGAGTGTGTATAGATGACGGTTGCGACTGCGTTGGCGGTATCGTGAAAGCCGTTGACGAATTCGAAGCCGAGGGCGATGAACAGTGCGACGCCGAGCAGAATAAACGGCAG
>DATIED010000669.1:0-2822 GCA_035455965.1 Spongiibacteraceae bacterium | reverse complement strand
GGTGAGGGGGAGCTCTTTTGCAGGACTCTGTCGCAAGCATTCCGGTAGGCTCGGTGCTATCGGCCTGGAAGAGGTTGTCGGCTTCACGGATGACGCAGCTTCGACTAGTGCTCCTTCATGTCCTGCAAAAGAGCTCCCCCTCACCACGCCGTCAAGTTCGAGCGAGCGTTCGGTTCTTGTGGTTGGAATGGGTTTAACGGGAAGACAAAAGATATGAATGAACCTGATGATGAAGAGTTGGCGCAATCGGTTTTAGTGGAGGCGATTGAAAACCAAATTCGCGACGGCAATCCGGCCGAAGCCAAAAATACGCTGAATAAGTTGATGTTAGTCGGCACCGCGCGCGAGGAAGCCGTGCAGATGATGGCGACGGTATTGGCTGTGGAGGTGCGTTCGATTCTTAAGGAAGAACGGGCATTCGATACCGCTTGGTATGTTAAAGCGTTGCAAGCGTTGCCCACTTTGCCCGATGAAAAATAAAAGCGATAAAAACTCGGTAGCTCTACGCAGCAACTTTTAGGTCGCGGCAAGCACTAAATAAATTAACACCTCGGCTACCTGCTGCGCTGCACCCAGACAATCGCCGGTGTAACCGCCGAGGCGGCGCTGGCAGTAGCGACCAAAGCTCCAGCGCCACACCAGCAATACCGCAATGATCCATATGGCGTGCGTCAGGGAAACCAGAAAAATTAGCGGCAGTACGCTGAGCACCGCAATCCGCAAACTATTCATGCTGAGTGGCGCGGCGACCGCGTCAATTTTGCTGTCGGTTGCGCGCGCGTAAGGTAGATCGAATAAATAGCTGGTTGCCAACAGTCGGCTCCAGGCATGGCCGATTAGTAGTGCCGGTAAAATCCATGCGCTGGGCAGTTGCTGCAGAGCGGCGAATTTCAGCGCCAGCATTAGTCCCAACCCGAGTGCGCCGTAGGTACCGATGCGCGAGTCTTTCATAATCGCGAGTATGCGCTCGCGATTCGAGCCGCCGCCGAAACCATCGCAGCTGTCAGCCCAACCGTCTTCGTGAAAAGCGCCGGTCAGCACAATGGTGGCGACCATCGATAGTAGTACTGCTATAGCGACGGGCCATAGCGAGATTGTCAGCGTATAAATCAACGCGGCAACAGCGCCGACCAATAAACCCACGGCGGGAAAGTAGCGTGCGGCCGCATTGAGGTTGGCAGTGCTGAACTCCACGGTGCGTGGAATAGGGATGCGAGTTAAAAAGCTTAATGCGATCAGCGCTAAGGTGCGCTGGCGACGCCAATCGATCATGGTAATTATTGCTCTGTGCAAAATTGAAAGCGATGACGCTATTGTGCGCGAAGCAGCGGTATCCGACCAGTGCCAGTTGGTAGGTGGTGACCGGTCGATGAGAATGACGGTAGTGGTTAATTGTCTACGACAGTTATAGGCATATGTCTTTTGCCGGCCGCTTAAGACAAAAATAATTTAACTATAAAAAAGCCGGGCTGCGAGCCCGGCAAAATAATTCTGCGCGTTCCGATGGTTCATTTCATTGCACAGTAATGCGCTTCGGTTCGACTTTGGCGGTTTTCGGCACAAAAATATTTAACACGCCCTGATCGCTTTTGGCTTCGATGCGCTCAAGGTCGGCGTTTTCAGGCATACTGAATTCGCGCAGGAACGAACCAAAAAATCGCTCCGAACGTTTGAGCTCTTTATCTTCGTGCGTGCTTTCGCGCGTGCCGCGAATACTGAGTACGCCTTTGTCCGCCGTTACATCGATCTGCTCGGGTTTGACGCCGGGTAAGTCGACCGACAGATGATAACCATCGGAATTTTCGTGGATGTCCACGGTCGGCGACCAATCGACATTGTTTAATGTGCTGGTTAGCGACGAGTTGTTTCCCGACGAAAGTAATCGCGAATCGAATACGCGGTTCAGATCGCGTTGTAATTCGTTAATTAAGTAAAATGGATTGCGTGTGATCAGACTCATGAGAACATCTCCAAACTGTCGTTAACTAATAAACGGTTGAGTGGCGCTGACCGCGATCACTGGGATCGAATCGATCAGGCCGTGTGTGACACGCGATTGAAATAGGGACGTGTCGTCTCATTTCAAGACATGCATTGGAGTTTTTGATAAGAATTTTTCTGCTGGAAAAAATGCTTTTTTATAAAGTTGAATCATGCAAAATCGGCCCCATCTGTTACCATCGGTCTCCGTTCAGATATTGCATCAGGAGACTGATATGACGATCAAAGTAGGCGACAAAATCCCTAGCTGTACCTTGAAAACGCCGGGCGACCCGCGCCCGGTGGATATCACTACCGAACAATTGTTTGGCGGTAAAAAGGTTGTGCTGTTTGCGGTGCCAGGTGCTTTTACTCCGGGCTGCTCGAATACGCATTTACCGGGCTTTATCGTTAATGCCGATACGATTAAGGCGAAGGGCGTCGATACCATTGCCTGCCTGGCGGTCAACGATGCGTTCGTGATGGGGGCGTGGGCGAAGGTACAAAATGCGGAAGAGATATTGATGATTGCCGATGGCAATGGCGAACTCACTAAAAAGCTGGGGTTGGAGCTCGATGCCAGCGGGTTTGGCCTGGGTATGCGCAGCAAGCGTTTTGCGATGATCGTCGATGATGGCGTGGTGAAGTATCTCGGCGTCGATACCTCCGATATCAAGGACAGCGCAGCTGATGCGGTGCTGGCGCAGTTATAGCGCTCGAAATGACGGCTTGGTAGAGGGCTGGCCGGCGTAAACCGTACACGCCGGATCTCCGGTTAGTTTTCCCCAAGCCGCAAGGGGTGCGTTCGCGGCCCTTTTTTGTGGGCGTGAGGTGCGATTCCG
>DATIED010000668.1:0-13748 GCA_035455965.1 Spongiibacteraceae bacterium | reverse complement strand
CGAGACTTTCTGTGCGTTACGGACCAGTGTTAACAATTGGCGCTGGACCGGCGTGCCGTTTTATTTGCGTACCGGAAAACGTTTAGCGCGGCGGTTTTCAGAAATCGTTATTGAATTCAAACCCCAGCCCTTCTCCATTTTTCCGCTGAAGCCCGGCGAACAGAACTGCAATCGGCTGCTGATTCGGCTGCAGCCAGAAGAAAATATCACACTGTGGATGCTTAACAAGAAACCCGAGCTGTCGCCCACCATGTCTTTGCAGTCCGTGCCGCTCGATCTAACAACATCGCAGCGCGGCGGAAAAGACCTCGGCTATGAAGCTTATGTGCGCTTGCTGCTCGATGTCATCAACGATAACCAAACGCTTTTCATGCGACGCGATGAAGTTGAAACGGCCTGGTCTTGGGCAGACAGCTTAATCAGCGCATGGCAGGAGTTGCATCAGCCGCCGTTGCCGTACCTTGCCGGCAGCATGGGTCCCGACGCGGCAGTGAATCTAATCGGCCGCGACAATCTCAACTGGTTCGTCGACTAATGCCCTTTTCCTCATTTGCAAATCGCGCGGCGTTGGAAGCGGAGCTGATTGAAAAGACAGTTATGTATCTCGAAGCCGGTCTTGCCGCACGCGACAGTGCTCTGCTGGTTGTATCCGGCGGCAATACGCCGGTGCCGTTATTTAACAAGCTAGCGCGAGTACCTCTGCCGTGGCACAAAATCAGCGTGACGCTTGCAGACGAACGTTGGGTTGCTCCGGATGATCCACGCAGCAACGAGCGCCTACTGCGCGAAAGTTTACTGACCGGACATGCGGCCAGTGCGCAATTTGTTGGCCTTAAATCGACACATGCAACGCCGGAGCAAGGACAGCCAGCAATTAACAGCCGGCTCGCAACTCTGCCCTGGCCTGCGGACATCATCTTGCTCGGAATGGGCGAGGATGGCCACTTTGCTTCGTTATTCCCCGACTCCAACGAATTGTTGACCGCGATGACCGATTGCTCGCAACGGCGTTGCTGCGCAATTAACTCCGCAACCGCAGGGGTGGCGCGCATCAGCCTGACACTGCCAACGTTATTGGAAACGCATTTCCTGGCATTGCATATCGTTGGTGTCGAAAAACGCCAAGCGCTCAGTCGCGCGCAACAATGCGGTTCGATCACCGGCATGCCGGTGCGGGCACTTTTTCAGCAAAAGTTGACAGCACTCAATATTTTTTGGGCACCCTAAAGAAGAGGGATAGCAATGCATTCCACGGTAATTTCCATCACCGAACGCATTCAGCGCCGCAGTGCAAAATCGCGCAAGGCCTATCTGGAGAAATGTCGGCAGATGCGCGAGCACGGACCGACTCGACATCATTTGTCGTGTAGTAATTTTGCGCACGCAATTGCCGGCTGCAATATTGCTGACAAGCAGATATTGCGCTTCGGCAATAGCGCCAATATCGCACTGGTATCGGCTTACAACGATATGCTTTCCGCGCATCAACCTTATCGCGACTACCCGCAGATTATTCAGGAGACCCTTTCCGCGCTGGGCAGTACCGTGCAATTTGCGGGCGGCGTACCGGCGATGTGCGACGGCATTACACAAGGCAATGCCGGCATGGAGCTCAGCCTATTCAGCCGGGACGTGATTGCTATGGCGACCGCGATTGCGCTAGCCCACAATGCATTTGATGGCGCATTACTGCTCGGCATCTGCGACAAGATTGTTCCGGGACTGTTGATCGGCGCGTTGTCGTTCGGGCATCTGCCTGCGATATTTATACCGGCTGGACCGATGCCCAGTGGTTTATCGAACCAGGAAAAGGTAAGGCTACGGCAAGAGCACGCAGCGGGTCGCGTCGGTGCAGATGTTTTGATGGATGTCGAAACCAAGTCTTATCACAGTCCCGGCACGTGTACGTTTTACGGCACAGCGAATAGCAATCAAGTACTATTGGAATGTATGGGATTGATGCTGCCGGGCTCCGCCTTTGTCAATCCTGGCACGCCGTTGCGCGATGCCTTGACGCGCAGAGCCGCTCAACAAATCACTCAGATCACCGCGCTGGGCGACCAATATATACCGCTGTGCGATATTGTCGATGAACGCGTTATCGTCAATGCATTAATTGGCCTGCTGGCAACCGGCGGCTCCACAAATCACACCCTGCATTGGGTCGCGGTGGCGCGGGCAGCAGGCATTATTATTTACTGGGATGATTTCGCAGAATTATCGGCCGTTACTCCGTTGCTTGCCAGCATCTATCCCAACGGTAACGCCGACATCAATGAGTTTCAGAATAGCGGTGGTACCAGCACCTTGCTGCGCGAGCTGATTTCCGGCGGACTTTTACATACCGATGTCCACACCGTGATGGGCAAGGGTTTAGAGTGGTATTGCAAATCGCCAGCGTTACAGGGAGATGTCATTGTTTGGGATAGCTCCACGGTACCGAGCACCGACAGCACTGTATTACGCCCCTTATCGCATCCCTTCGCCAACGAGGGCGGTTTAAAAATTTTGCAGGGTGACCTGGGCCGCAGCGTCATCAAAATATCTGCACTAAAGAAAAAGCATCGAGTAGTTGAGGCACCGGTGCGAATTTTTCATAATCAAGAAGAATTTTTTGCCGCGTTTCAAGCGGGTGAGCTCAATTGCGACGTAGTGGTAGTCGTTTGTTATCAGGGGCCGCAGGCTAACGGCATGCCCGAGTTGCATAAACTGATACCCTATCTCGCTATTTTGCAGGACAAGGGTTTTCATGTTGCTCTGGTGACGGACGGCCGTCTTTCCGGGGCCTCAGGAAAAGTACCCGCCGCTATTCATGTAACGCCAGAGGCATTGGCAGGCGGCAATATCGGCAAGCTACGCAATGGCGATTGGGTGCGTGTCGATGCCGATCATAATCGTTTGACGTCGCTATTGGCCGATGGCGAATTGGCACGGCGCGCGCCCCTCACACCTAATCTGACAATGTATCAAAGCGGCTTTGGCCGCGAGTTATTTAATAACTTCAGAGCCAAGGTGGGTACTGCGGAACAAGGCGCCAGTGTGTGGAGTGGCTAGTATGACAACCAACAGCATTTCGTTGATAGGCGATATTGGTGGAACCAACTGCCGACTGGCGCTTGCATGCGAAGGACAACTGCTAAGCGAATCGGTAAAAACTTTTGCAGTCGCAGCCTATCCGTCGATAGTGGCCGCTGTGCAGGCCTATCTCCAGGGACACAACATAAAAATTGACAATGCCTGCCTGGCCATTGCCGGCCCGGTTGGCAACGATATTGTGGGACTCACCAATCAGTCATGGCAATTCTCCATCGAACAAACGCGAATTGATTTGGACTTAAAGTCATTGCGCATTATCAATGACTTTGAGGCAGTAGGGTTGGCGCTACCGCATTTATCAGCGAATCAATTGCAGCAGATTGGTGGTCAGCGACCGGTGCCTCAGATGCCGAAGGTTGCACTCGGCCCCGGCACGGGTTATGGCGCGACCCACGTCATCGCACACGGCAATACAGTGATTGCTCTGCCAACCGAAAGCGGGCATATCTCTATTGCTCCAACGACGCAGCGGGAAATGGCTTTGTTTGGATGGCTACACGAGCAAAATTTGCAGATCACCTGCGAACAGCTATTGTCAGGGCCGGGCTTAAAAACCATCTATCGCGCGCTATACGATATAGAGTTTAAGCGGTCCGGACAGTTGTTCGATCGCTTGTCATCTGCGGAAATACAATCGCGGGCGGTTTCGAATTCTGATTCGCTGTGTATCGCCACGCTTAATTTATTCTGCGATTTATTGGGAACCGCCGCGCGTGATCAAGCTCTGTACTGCTTAGCGAGAGGAGGCATTTACATTGCCGGCGGTATCGTGCAGCGCTTTGTTCCATTCCTGCGCGCCAGCGGCTTTCGTCAGCGTTTTGAAAACAGCGTCACCATGCACGCCATTCTCGAACCGATTCCTGTTTACGTTATTACCGAGAAAGACCCGGGTCTAATCGGTGCAGCGCGCTCATCAATACCGTAGATAAAGGCGAGCGCAGCACCATTACGCCCCACCTTTTTTACCCAGAATATCGATCTACCTGAGCGCGCGCGTCGGATTGTTTATCGCGCATTACCCGATTCTCAGACCTTACTGTCGCTCGACAACTTGAGTGCTCAGCTCGGCTACAACAAGGCAACCGTCAGACGCCAGCTTAGCGAGGCTGGTGCCTCGTACAATCAAATTAAACATAGTTGCCGGCGCGCGCTGGGTTTTGATCTGCTGCGGCGCTCGAAGCTAAGTATCGAGGAAATCTCCACTCGGCTTTGTTTTTGCGATTCCGATGCATTTCGGCAAGCGTTCCATGAGTGGACTGAAATGTCGCCGTCGGTCTACCGAAATATGAAATTACATGACTGAGAAAATATTTGCTGAGATATAACTGGGCGCGCGGCCTAAAGAGCTCCAATTCGTGCCATGAAAAAAGGCCGCCATGTGGCGGCCAAGAGGAGAGTGTGAGTTGTCACCCGGAAGTTTGAGTTAGCTCCCGTTAAATCGAGAAATTGTATTTAGCGGTAACACCTATCTGACGCTCAGGAAGCAGTTGAGGAGCTTGATACCCGGACAGGAAACCAGCCGTCTGTGCCTCAAGCGCACCCTTAATAACTTGCTCGTGGTCAAACAGATTCTTCGCCCAGGCAGTAATCTCCCACACCTTCTGCGGATCGCGGACGCCTAAATAGAGATTAAAAATGCCATAGCTGGAAGTATCGAGGACGCTATCTGCAACGGTGTCATCGGGGCGACCGCTTTGAAAGCTATACAGCACTCGCGTAAACCCATCGACCGGGCCAAAATGCAGCGTGTATTCCGTGTTTGCACTTACGCCCCAATTGGGCTCGCCCGCAAGGCGACCGCTCGCCTCCCGCATAAATACCACATCCGGTGCTGGGTTGATGAATACGCCAGTAGCATCGTAGCGTGAATAAGGTTGTTCACCACCGGTGAATTTGGCGTCGGTATAGGAAACCCCTAATCCCACCTGCCAATCGTCGGTGATTAACGCATCGATCTGTAGCTCCGCGCCGGTTACCAGCGCGTCGGCGTTGTAATTGACTTGGTCATCGGAGATTTGGCCGGTCTGTGGATTGTAGGAGTGTACCGTTGCCGCATTTGCCAGGAAGTCGTGGTATTTTTGGTAGTAAATATCGCCGTTCACTTGGACGCGACCATCTGCAAGGCGGCTCGTGAAGCCCACCTCGATAGAGTCGGACGTCTCAGGCTGGTATTCAGCTAGAGAACTATCCGCAGTCGGGGCGACAGTAAAACCGCCGGACCGGAAGGAGCGCCCGTAGGAGGTGTAAATTCTCACATCATCGGTCAGCTGATACGAAATACTTGCGGAGCCGGTAACACCCTCATCGACGGCGGTCGCCTGCCCCTCTGCGGGAAAGTCGATTCCGATTCGAGCCGGAACGCCGTAAGCCGCAAAAAATGGCGACGGTAGCAATTCGCCATGTAACGCAGTGGTGTTGCGCTTGCTTTGATAACGAAGACCGATCTGGCTCTCCAACGCATCCGTCCATTGGAAGCTTTGATTGGTAAACACCGCATACTCTTCGCTGGAGTTAACCACAGGTGTGTGAACCGGCCAGGCATCGAGAATTCCCGGTGCAAGCTCCAGCGCATTAAATTGGTGTACATCGGTGTTCGCGACTAACTTGCTGCCATATAAGCCATAGGTCCAGTTGTAGAACGATGCGTCACTGGTAGACAAGCGCAGTTCTTGAGTCAAAGTATGTATATTCGTTTCGGTATGCTGCTCTAATGTCGGAATCGGCCCTACGATGCCGACCGCAGGAAAGGCATTGCCGATATCGGAAGTACGGAGGGTGTTCATCCCTTGGTCCCGATAGCCGGTCACTGAAACAAATTCATAACCATCCAACGACCAATCGATATGCAGAGAGGTATCCACCTTGCGCGTGAAATAATTATCGCGAGTTTCGTCTACGGACTTGCGATCAAATTTATCGAAGCAACCCGACACGCCGCAGCCGTAAACCGACGAATTTCCGGAGCTATTGGCCTCCATATACTGATGTACGAGGGTGGCCTCCAAATCATCGGTTACGCGCAAACCCAGCGTGATTCTGCCGCTGCCCGTTTGAGCAGTATTCTCCAAACCGGTAACGACGTTTTCTATTCCTTCATTGCGGTTGTGGTCGTACAAACCCGCAATCCTTAGCGCTAACCTGTTCTCAATGATGGGCAAACTCACACCAAATTGAGTATTGGAAAGATCCCGCTCGCCCAGCGATTGTTCTACGGTGCCTTCGACTTCGCTAAAGCTCGGTTGCTTGGTCGTTAATGTTACCGCGCCCGCGGGTGCAGTAATACCACGAAGCGTTCCCTGAGGACCGCGCAAAACCTCAATCTGACCGATGTCGTACATCGATTTAAACGCGGAATCGATGTCGTAATTGACTTCGTTCCAATAAATTGCCACGCCCGGCCCATAGCCGGTATCGGTCAGCACGTTCACGCCGCGCAACGCGATTGTAGAGGTACGAGTGTCCATTGCTTTGATAGTAAGACCAGGCGTTACAGATTGAATATCCTTGAAATCGAGCAGGTTATATTTTGCAATGGTATCGGCTGTTACCGCGCTAACCGTCATCGGCACGGTTTGCAGAGTGTCATCCTTTTTCTGCGCGGTAACAATCACCTCCTCCAAAGCTCTCTCTGCATACGCTGAGTGGGTAAATACAACGCTGGCACCCAGTATTGCGCTTACTAGAGTCTTGCGGCGAAAAGACGGAATGCTGCTAATTTTTGACATTTTTTACTCCTGAAGCACTCGTTATGATTTTTGAGAAATTGCAGCCTTGGCATTGACGCCCCAGCCCAAGTAACTATCTCAGTCGTTAATACTGTAATCGATTACATTAATAGCAGAAAAACTCCCAACTGGCGACGAGGCGCCTTAAATAGATCCTTCAGTCTCTAATTGGTAAAACGGATATCCAATCTTATTAATTAAACGCTCTAGCTTATATGGCTGAGTCACTGACCTGTCTGCCACCCCCTTTACCTTACTATTAATTTATCGATACGTAAATAGAACCAAAGCTTTTATATGCGGTCACCCTTGTGCATGACGAATTGCAACCTACCCCCAAAAATCCAATCTTTAGGATACTGAAACAGTTGCTAGCCTTGGCGCAATGAAGGATTTCCTTGTGCTCGTCGCCCATCTACTCGCCACCCTCGTCAAATTGATGAGACCAGGTGGTACCCGATCGGTGATGGCGGAGTCACTTCTTCTAAAACACCAATTGCTCGTGCTTAATCGTGGCCGTAAAAGAGCGCCGATGCTGTGCATGGCGAATTGCTATTCATCACCAAAAAACCCAGCCTTGCAGGGATAGAAATAATTGCTAGCCTTGGCGCAATGAAGGATTTCTTTGTGCTCGCCGCCCATCTGCTCGCCACCCTCGTCAAATTGATGAGACCCGGTGGTGCCCGATCGGTAATGGCGGAGTCGCTGCTTCTAAAACACCAACTGCTTGTGCTTAATCGGGGTCGTAAAAGGGCACCAACGCTGTCGCCATGGGATCGATTGCTGCTGGCTCTAACCTCTCTGTGGATCGCACCTTCTCGAATCAAAAAATTAGCAGTAGTCCTGAAGCCTTCAACACTTCTCGCTTTCCACAAATTATTAGTTCATAAAAAGTATCAGCGTCTTTTCACCTCCACTCGAAAAAATCGCCCCGGCCCCAAAGGACCGAGCGATGAAATTATTGCCGCGATTCTTGAGATCAAACATCGCAATCCACGTTTCGGCTGTCCGCGGATTGCGCTGGAAATGACTCACGCCTTTGGCGTTGAAATTGATAAAGACTTAGTGAGGCGAGTGTTAGAAAAACATTTTCGCCCTCGAACGGGAGGCAGCGGTCCGTCATGGCTAACGTTCATCGGCCACTCGAAAGACAGCTTATGGAGCGTCGATTTCTTCCGGTGTGAATCGATTCTGTTGAGAAGCTATGTCGTCATGGTCGTGATGGATATATTCACCCGCCGAATTATTGGCTTTGGTGTAGAGCCCACCGATATCGATGGCATGAGCATATGCCGAATGTTCAATTGCGCCACATCGAAGCATCTTCCACCCAGCTATCTCAGCTCGGACAATGACCCGCTATTCCTCTATCACCGCTGGCGCGCCAACTTACGCGTATTGGATATAGAAGAAATAAAGTCGGTGCCATACACGCCGACCTCACATCCGTTTATAGAGCGCTTAATCGGTACTGTGCGACGCGAGTTTCTCGATCAGGTATTTTTCTGGAATCGATCAGATCTGCAGCGCAAGCTGGATTCCTTCAAGCAGTATTACAACGATGCGCGAGTGCATAGCTCACTAAACACTCAGACTCCCACTGAAAAATCGAGCGCGACTCGACAAGCTATTGCAGATCTAAAAAATTTCAGCTGGCAATCGCATTGTAACGGGCTTTTTCAGATGCCAGTTTCCGCTTAATTTAGTAATTCGCCAGGGACACGATAAAGCTGAAATGGCAAAACTAAATACGTCAGTGGTGGAACAAAAAAGCGAAGAAAAATTTTCAGAAAAAAATGGAATTGGCGGGAAATTGGCGGGAACGCCACGCCACTCTGCACAAGTGATTGAATTTAAAAAGGAAGGTTGGTCGGGACGGCAGGATTTGAACCTGCGACCACATGCCCCCCAGGCATGTGCGCTACCAGGCTGCGCTACGCCCCGATTTATTCATCGAACTCTTTGCACACAAGGGTTTAGTGACTTATAAACACTTGCTGGATCCAGTGGGATGCGACCCTTAAAGAGGGCCGCAATATTAACTCAACCAGGAAGCTTAGTGAACTAACTTCGCAAAACTTTTACGACGTCTTCCAGCTCGACGATCATCTGTTTAATCAGCTCAGTGTAACCGCTTTGATCATTATCGTCGGAGTGATCGGTCATGCGCTGGCGAGCGCCGCCGATGGTGTAGCCTTGTTCGTACAACAAGCTGCGAATCTGGCGAATCAGCAATACATCCTGACGCTGATAATAGCGGCGATTGCCGCGTCGCTTGACGGGCTTGAGCTGTGGAAACTCCTGCTCCCAGTAACGCAATACATGCGGCTTAACACTGCACAGCTCGCTCACTTCACCGATCGTGAAATAACGTTTCGCCGGGATTGCGGGCAACTCGTCGTTATGACTTGGTTCCAGCATATGCTTCTACCCTTGCTTTCAATTTTTGACCGGGGCGAAATGTCACAACGCGCCGCGCGGAGATTGGAATCTCTTCGCCGGTCTTGGGATTGCGGCCCGGACGCTGACTTTTATCGCGCAGATCAAAGTTGCCGAAACCGGATAGTTTCACCTGTTCATTGGTTTCCAAGCAGGTGCGAATCTCTTCGAAAAAAATCTCCACCAACTCCTTGGCCTCGCGCTTGTTAAGCCCGAGCTCCTCGAATAGCTTTTCGGCCATTTCCGCTTTGGTGAGCGCCGTCATTACTAATTCCTTAAGGTCGCCGCCAATCGTTCTTTTAGTGTACCGACTACGGCTTCGACAGTAGTGTTAACTTCGTCCTCGGTAAGAGTGCGCGATGAATGCTGGAACGTCAAGCCTAAAGCTAAACTTTTTCTTTGCGGATCAATGCCTTTGCCCTGATAAACATCAAAGAGCGTGAGGTTGCGGAGATAACTTCCAGCCGCCTCGCGCGCGGTGGCCAGCACGGTTTCCGCCGCCAGATCGCGGTCGACGAGCAGCGCCAGGTCGCGCCGCACCTCGGGAAACCGGGATAACTCGCTGAACTTCGGCAGCTCGCCTTCGAGTACATTCGCCAGCGCAATCTCCACTACATAGACCGGCTGATCGATGCCCAATTGTCGTTGCAGCTCCGGATGCAATGCGCCCAGATGACCAAAGACTTGACCACCGCGCAGAATGTCGGCGCTCTGCCCGGGGTGCAATGCAGGGTGTGATCCGGCGCGATACGTGACCTCGGCAGGGACTCGCGCCAATGCGAATAACGCTTCAAGATCGCCTTTCAAATCGTAGAAATCGACCGGCTCCGAGCTGGCGCCCCAGGATTCCGGATAGCGACGTCCGGTGGCGACCATCGCCAGCATCTTTTCCTGCTGCGGCAGACCTTCCGCGGCCGGCAGAAAGCGCAGACCGGTCTCGAACAGACGAACGCGCTGCTGCTGCCGGTTCAAGTTGTAGCTCAGCGTGTTGAGGAGGCCGGCCCATAGCGTGGTGCGCATAACCGACATATCGGCGGAAATAGGGTTGCGCAATTCGACCACCGGCTGTTGCGGTGCCAATAGCGCCTGCAATTTAGGATCGACGAAGCTGTAAGTGATGGCCTCCTGATAACCGCGCGCGGTCAAAACGCGGCGCAGCGCAGCGAGATTCAATTGTCGCTCGGGTTTGGCGGCGAGCGGCAAATCGGCGCGAATGGAGCGTACCGGGAGATGGTCATAGCCGTGCACACGCGCCAGCTCTTCGATCAGATCGACCTCGATGGCGATATCGAAACGCCAACTCGGTGGCAGTACCGACCAGCCATCGCTACTCGCCGTTACCGCCAGACCCAGGCCACGCAATATTTGCTCGACCCGCTCATCCGCGATTTCAACGCCCAGCAAGCGGGCAATACTGGAGCGACGCAACGCAATCGCTGTAGGTGCTGGCAAACTGGCGGAGCTGGTATCGCTGACCGGCCCCGGCTCGCCGCCGACACTCGCCAAAATCAACTGTGTAGCGCGCTCGATAGCTTTGATCTGCAATGCGTAGTCGACGCCGCGCTCGAAGCGATGCGAGGATTCGGTGTGCAAACCATAAGAGCGCGCCTTGCCGGCGATTTGGCCGGGTGCAAAAAAGGCGGACTCCAGGAAAATATGTTTTGTCTCGGCACTCACTGCGGAGGGCCTGCCGCCCATCACGCCGGCCAGTGCCAGCGGGCCGCGATGATCGGCAATCACCAGCGAGTCGGCACGCAGCGTCAGTTGCTGGCCATCCAGCGTTTCCAGCGTTTCGCCCTGCTTCGCCTTACGTACACGAATCCCGCCCTGTAACCGCTCGAGATCGAATGCATGCATGGGCTGGCCAAGCTCGAGCATTACATAATTGGTTACGTCGACCACCGGGTCGATGCTGCGAATTCCGCAGCGCCGCAAACGCTCGCGCAACCACTCCGGGGCCGGACGCGTTAAATCCACGCCACTGATAACGCGACCGGCATAGCGCGGGCAATCCTCGCCAGCAATGATTTCGACCGGAAATACTGCGTCGTTGGTTGCCGCTACCGGATCGACCGCAACGGCCTGTACCGCAATATTATTCAATACGCCGACTTCGCGAGCCACACCGGCGATGCTCAAACAATCCGCACGATTCGGCGTAAGGCCGACTTCAATCACACGATCGTCCAGTTGCAGATACGAGCGGATATCCGCGCCAACCGGAGCATCGGCAGGCAGCTCTAATAAACCGTCGGATTGCTCGGCCAGCCCCAGTTCGGCTGCCGCGCATAACATGCCGAACGATTCGACGCCGCGCAATTTGGCTTGCTTGATTTTCAGATCGCCGGGCAACAATGCACCCAATGTGGCGAACGGCACTTTTAAACCGACCCGCGCATTGGCGGCGCCGCAAACCACTTGCATGGTATCGGCAGCCCCGGCCACTTGGCAGACGCGTAATTTATCGGCATCGGGATGCGGTGCTACGGCGACGATTTCACCGACCACCACACCGGAAAAGAAACCGGCAACCGGCGCTATCGCATCCACTTCGAGGCCAGCCATAGTCAGCTGCGCGGCCAACGCCTCCGTGCCCAGCTGAGGATCGACCCATTCGCGCAACCATAACTCATTGAACTTCATTTTTTGCGATCCACTTTTTAGAAAGAACCTTAACCGTGGTTAAAGTAACACTTTAACTAAACTGCGCAAGGAAGCGCAGATCATTCTCATAAAACAGGCGTAAGTCATTGACGCCATAGCGCAACATAGCCAAACGCTCGACCCCCATACCAAAGGCGAAACCCGTGAATCTCTCAGTGTCGATTTGGGCATAGCCAAATACTTTCGGGTGCACCATGCCGCACCCCATCACCTCTAGCCAGCCGGTTTGTTTGCAGACCCGGCAACCACTGCCACCGCACATCACGCACTGAATATCGACCTCGGCGGACGGCTCGGTAAACGGGAAGTAAGAAGGCCGGAAACGCACTTTAGAATCGCGCTCGAAAAATACCTGCAGGAACTCCTGGATGATGCCCTTCAGCTCGGCGAAGCTGCTGCTCTCGCTGATCAGCAAGCCCTCGACCTGATGAAACATCGGCGTATGGGTCAGGTCCGAATCGCAACGATAAACTCGTCCGGGGCAAATGATCTTTAACGGTGGCTCGCGATTTTCCATGACCCGCACCTGTACAGGCGAGGTATGCGTGCGCAGAACCTGCGAATCGCTGACATAAAACGTATCGTGCATCGCCCGTGCCGGATGATGGGCCGGGATATTAAGCGCCTCGAAATTATAATAATCGCCTTCGATTTCGGGGCCTTCGACGGTTTCGAAACCGATGTTTTCAAAGAAAGCACTGATGCGCTGAATGGTTTGCGTAACCGGATGCAAACCGCCTAATTGCTGGCCGCGCCCCGGCAAGGTGATATCGATGGTTTCGCCGGCCAATTTGGCCGTCATCGCCGACTCTTCCAGCGTTTGTCGCCGCACGCCAATCGCAGCCTGCACAACCTCTTTCACGCGATTGATTTCGGCACCGGCCGCCGGCCGCTGCTCCGCCGGCAACTGCCCCAGGCTTTTCAACAAATCGGTCATGCTGCCTTTCTTGCCGAGATAGGCGACCCGCAGCTCCTCTAGAGTAGCGATATCGCCTGCCGCCGCTATCGCAGCGCTTGCTTCGGCAGCTAGTTTTTCCAAGCTTTCCATCGAGCCGACCTCTGGCCAATTACGTTTAACGAAAATTACATGCGGCAAACAAAAAAGGGAAAGAGCGTCAGCCCTTTCCCCTCTCCTGCCGGCGATGCACTCCCTCTGTTATCGAGAGTACCCAGCGCGGCTGGTGCCTTGCGGCACCATCGTAACTGAACCTAGGCCAAGGCTGCTTTTGCCTGCTCGACGATCGCAGCAAAAGCGGGCTTGTCGTGCACCGCCAGATCAGCCAATACGCGCCGATCCAAACCGATGTTCGCCTTGCGCAATCCGGCGATCAAACGGCTGTAAGCCAGACCGCTGGCGCGCGAAGCCGCATTGATACGCACGATCCACAGTGCACGGAACTGACGCTTGCGTTGACGGCGATCGCGGTAGGCGTATTGACCTGCCTTGATAACAGCCTGCTTGGCAACACGAAAGGTACGCGAACGCGCACCGTAGTAACCTTTTGCTAATTTCAGAATTTTTTTGTGACGGCGACGAGCGGTCACACCACGTTTAACACGAGCCATTTAAATTTCTCCTCAAGGACCTCAGCGGACCTGTTTGATGGACGACCAAATCGAGACCGCTTACTGTCCCGCCAACATCTTGGTAACGCGACCAGCGTCGGTCGGATGCACGATGTCGGTACCACGCAGGTGACGCTTGCGCTTGGTAGTCATCTTGGTGAGGATGTGGCTCTTGTTCGCGTGCTTGTGCTTGAAGCCAGCTCCGGTCTTCTGGAAGCGCTTCTTCGCCCCGCTATGGGATTTCATCTTTGGCATGAT
>DATIED010000667.1:0-5933 GCA_035455965.1 Spongiibacteraceae bacterium | reverse complement strand
CTGCTGGAAATGGCTGAGCAAATTGATATCGATTTGATTGCCGGTCAGCGACAGCAAACCCTGAATATCGGTTTGCGCCTGTTCGATGACGATAGTGAGGCGCGGGTTTTTGCTGAGCGGAAATTCCCGCAGCGGAAATTGCCGCAGATCGAAGCGTATATCGACGTTGGCAGTTTTTCGCAGATCGATCGCGCCGCGCGCATTAAATTGGCTCGGTTGCCCGGCCACGCCTGCGAGGGTAAAGCTCGTTGCGACGTCCCATAACCTGGGTTGCGGCGTCAGATTAGCGAGCGTGCCGGTAAACAGCAGCGGCTGCGTGCCCAAATCCAGTTGCCCATCGAGCGCGATGTTGCGTATCAACAGCGCCGGCGCAGCGCTATTGCCGCTGCTGCTCAGCCGATTTATTTGCTGAGTTATTGTCAGCAATAGCGGCTTGAATTGTTCGCCCAGCAAGGCGCCGGTAATATTGTTGAGCGCCTGCGGCGTCGCGGAGATAGTTGCTACGCCGCTTTGCGGCAGTGTTCGTGCATAACTGAATTGTTCGCGGGTACGTTGCATATCCACTGTGAACTCGTCGAACAGTTTGCGTGCACTGCCGAGTTGATTGTTCAGCTCCTGCCGTAGCGCCGTCAGCCCTGCGGTATTGTTGGCGCTTTGCAAGACGAATGCGCGCTGCCGATAGGCTTCGATTTGATTGTCGTCGGGCAATTGCTGTAGTTGTTGTTGCCATCTGTTGAGAATTGCGGTCAGATCGAGTTTGGTTTTATTCAATTCGTCTTGCAGTGTTTGGTTCTGCTGCCGAGCCTGTTGATTGGCATCCGGCAACGCGGTTGCGCCGCTGTCGGCAGCAGCTGGCTCGCCGGTTAAGTCGTGCGTTAAATTGCCAATAGCGCCGCTTTGCGCACGCGCGGTATTGAAGCGCAGGCCGTTAACTTCCATGCTGGGGATGTCGATTTTACGGTCGATCATGGCGCCGATGCTTAGCGGTGTCGTCAGCGCACGTATTTCGACTAAATTGCGCAGCGGCTGCTGCGCATTGGTAACTTGCACACCTTCCAGGCGAATCGAGGTTGGAAAAAGATGGAAGGTTACATGGGCGACGTCGAGTTTAGCCATTAAGGCACTCGAGCCCTGCGTTTCTATAACAGTTTTTAATGCCCGATCGATCAGTAAAAAATACGCCGCGCACAACAATGCAACGCTGATCAATAAAATCGACAATATCCGCTTCATAGAATCTCCATGCGAATTATTTTCGCAGCATCATTGGCTTTGCGCAGTCGCCGCCAAGTTCATCGGTTCAGCCCAGTATAATTGTTTATGGCCGCGCTGTTCGAACTCGGCGACCGCAGTGCGGGCAGCCTGTTCGCTGAGTGCGGTATGGACGACAAAGCAATTGCCATTATCATCCTGGCGGCAGACGTTCCAGCGATACCCAATGGCGATGTCGCTACGGAATTCGTTAAAGGCGATCCGCCGATTCAGCAGCCGGTCGTACCAGGCTGCGGCAAGCTGCGGGTCGCGCGTGCAAGCCAAAACCGTATCGAATTGAGTGGCCGTGGCCATTCGATCGAGCTGTTCACCGTTCGCCATGACGGCTGTCGGCAACGCGCGCTTTAGCAGCGTTGCCTGCAGGTGCTGTTCGGCATCGTACAGAATTAGGATGGAGTCCGTTGCCGCTGCGTTGTAACAATAACCGAGCGGGCAGAGTAGCGATACATAGCTATCCGGTGGCAGCGTTGGTGCGGCCGCACAGGCAAGATGCAATTCGCGGCCGCTCGAAGCCAGGGTATCGATTTCGGCGCGGATCAATTTGCCGTCGTATTCGATCGATACATATTGGCCCGCATGAAAAGGTACGCGTCGGCCGGCGGGCAAAGTGATATGCAACTGCGTTACGCTGCGCTCGTCGAGTTCGGAGCCGGCGCCGTAGCGGCAACTCGCGCCGTTGAAGCGCGCATAGTAGCGCTTGGCCTGTTCGCTGCTGCCGTGCTGCGGATTGCCCGGCAGTTCGATTTGTAAATCGCCGGCCGCGCGGCATAAGCACAGCAGAATTTTTTGCGGCGCCTGCGTCGCATCGATCGCTATGCCGGCTTGCGTCACACTGCCCTCTAACAGAGTAGCCGCGCAGGCTTCGCAATTGCCGTTGCGGCAGCCATAACGTACCAGCCAATGCGCGCGCTGCGCGGCACTGAGTAAATCTTCATCGGTATGCGCCGCGAAAAAAGCACCGCTGGCCAGACTGACGATATGATCGCTCATGGTTATAGATCGGCGCGCAGCGCCGCCAGCAATTTCGCCATGGCGTGGCCGCGATGGCTGATGCGATTTTTCATGTCGGCCTCCAGCTCGGCCGCGCTTTTACCGAGCGATGGCACGAAGAATAACGGATCGTAGCCGAAGCCCTCGGCGCCGCGCGGCACAAATAAAATACGTCCCTCCCACGTGCCCTGACAGATCAAGGGCGACGGATCGCGCGCGTGCCGCATAAATACCAACACGCATTGAAAACGCGCGCTGCGTTGCGCCTCCGGCACATCGATCAACAACTCCAGCAATTTACGATTGTTGGCTTCGTCGTTGCTGGCGCGATTGTCGCTCGCGGTGCCGGCAAAGCGCGCCGAGTAGATGCCGGGCGCGCCCTGCAACGCATCGACTTCCAGACCGGAGTCGTCGGCGATCGCCGCGAGGCCGCTGCATTGCGCGGCGTTGCGGGCTTTTAGAATCGCGTTTTCGACGAAGCTCAACCCGGTTTCTTCGATATCCGGCACGGCAAACTCGGATTGCGGCGCGACATTCAGGCCGGTGTGTTGCAACAATTGTTGAAACTCGGCGAGCTTGCCGCGGTTACTGCTGGCCAGCACAATGCGGTTCAAGGCATTTCTCCGAAAGTTTAATTAGAGCGACCAATAAAGTGAGCCACCAATTCCTGCGAAGCACCGAGGGGTGTACTGCTTTTCCGGGTCGTGTGTCGCCAAGGATTACCGCTAAGAGCGCGCGGCACAAGGGCGACACCGAGCCTATGCAAGGATGCATGCTTTTGCGTGCCAGGGAAAGCAGTACACCCCTCGGTGCCGTGAGGTTTAGTACGCGCTCATTTTGTCGGGCACTTGATCACTTATCGACAAAAAATTTGCGCGTGAACGATACCGAGAACGGCGTTCCGATCATAGCGGTCTCGCCTTCTTTCAGCGTGGGATTGATTTTAATATCGAAGCGCAGCGTCTCCCGATCGCTGAAGCGCAACTGCGCCAGATAATAAACCGCGCCCTGCTCGTTGACTTCGCGAAACTCCAGGTTCTTCGACTGGATCAGATCCGAGTAGGTACCTTTCAGCGTTGCCGCCTGCGGGATATCGCTGCCGTCCGGCAGATGCTTGCGCACTGAAATATTCACCAGGGCCTGGTCGTTGGCACGTACGAGATGATATTCGGCAGCCATCTCCGGCAACAATATGGTCGATGGAATGACGGTGTACAACACTTCGTAGTTGCCGAAGCTTTTGCTGGTTTCGATTTGCGGCGGATTGTCCTGAGATGGATTGTCCTGAGGTGGATTGCCGGCACTCTGTGCCAGTGCAGTGCCGGCCAATAATAATAGACCGATAGCGATGACGCGACTTGCGATGCGTGTATGCATGATAAATGCTCCTAGCGGCTGATGTGATAGACGGCGGTCACTCCAAACAAATTTGGCCAGTGGCGGGCGATCCAGCCTTGGCTATTGCCGGCGCCAACCACTGCCCGATCGAGAATACGGATATTTTTTTCCGCGCACAGCGCTTCGAAATCGCGCACCGTGCAAAAGTGAATGTTCGGCGTATCGTACCAAGTGTACGGCAAAAATTTGGAGACCGGCATGCGGCCGCGTGCGATCAGGTACCAGCGCGCGCGCCAATGCCCGAAATTCGGAAAGGTGACGATACATTCGTTGCCGATGCGCAGCATTTCATCGAGCACATGATGCGGATAGCGCAAGGCTTGTAGCGCCAATGTCATCACCACTACATCGAAGCTGGCGCTTTCGAAGTTGGCGAGGCTGGCGTTGAGATCCTGCTCCACCACATCGATACCGCGCGCGATGCAGCGTGTGATGTCGTCGGCTTCGATTTCCACGCCCAGGCCGTCTACCTGCTTGTGATCGCGCAGCGCGGCCAATAAGGTGCCGTCGCCGCAACCCAAATCGAGCACGCGGGCGCGCGTTTTAATCCAGTCTTGAATCAGTGCGAGGTCAAAGCGCATCAGCGCACGCCTCCCGCGCTGTTGTTCGCGCTGCTTTCACTATTCAATTGGCTGCTGACAGCAGATTTGTTGCTGCTATTAAATTCGCTGCGAATTTTTTGCAGGTACGCGGTCAGTATGCCTTCGTAGCGTTCGTTGGGGACCAGGAACGCGTCGTGGCCGTGCGGCGAATCGATTTGCGCGTAACTGACGCGCCGCCTGGCGGCGATCAGCGCATCGACGATCTCGCGCGAGCGCGCCGGCGAAAAGCGCCAGTCGCTGGTAAACGAAATGACCAGAAAGCCGCAGTGCGCCTCCCGAAAAGCCGCGACCGCATCGTCGTTGTACTCGCGCGCCAGATCGAAATAATCGAGTGCATGCGTCATTAAAATGTAGGTGTTGGCGTCGAAGGTTTTTGAAAATGCATCGCCCTGGTGGCGCAGATAGCTCTGTACTTGAAATTCGACCAGATTATCGCTGCCGAGATCGAAGCCGCCGGTTTTTAAATCGCGGCCGAATTTTTCCATCATGCCGTCGGCAGAGAGATAGGTGATGTGGCCGACCATACGCGCCAGCGCCAGCCCCTGCGCCGGAATCGCACTGTGTTCGAGATAACGCCCGGCGAAAAATTGCGGATCGGATTCGATGGCCTGACGCGCGATTTCGTTGAATGCGATATTCTGCGCGGACAATTTCATCGCTGCGGCGATCACGATGCAATGCCGCACCAGCTCGGGATATTGCAGCGCCCAGCGCATCGCCTGCATGCCGCCGAGGCTGCCGCCGATCACCGCGGCCCATTGCTCGATGCCGAGCAACAGCATCAATTCGCGTTGCGTGCGCACCCAATCGCGGCAGCGCAGACTCGGGAAATCCGGGCCCCACGCTTTGCCGGTCGCGGGATTGATCGAGGCCGGTCCGGTCGAGCCGTGACAGCCGCCGATATTATTCAAACTGACGACGAAGAAGTAGCGCGTATCGATCGGTTTGCCGGGCCCGATGTAATCGTCCCACCAGCCGGGTTTTTTATCGGTGTCCGAATGATAACCGGCGGCGTGATGATGGCCGCTGAGCGCGTGGCAAATCAGCACGGCGTTGGAGCGGTCACTATTCAGCTCGCCGTAGGTCTCAAAGACGATATCGTAAGCCGGCAGCTCGCGGCCGCAGGCCAGCATTACCGGCTCGGAAAAATGATGAGTGCGCGGTTGAACCAGGCCGACCGAGCGGGCGGAATTTTCTACGGGCATCGTTGCGTTTACGGGCATCGTTGTTGGGATTGTCGACTTCTGGCGGTCGGGCTTGCAGTCTAAAGAGTCGTCGGGGGTGGTGCAATCGACAGTGCGCCCGGCAAGCGTTGCGGTTGTTCGATAAGCACGGTTTTTTGTCTTCCCAACTCGCCGCCTACGATGGACACCGCGCGTCTGGTGACATTGAATTCAGCGGCGAGGAAGGCGATTAAATGCGCGTTGGCTTTACCGTCGACCGGCGGTGCGGCAATGCGGATTTTCAAGCGTGTGCCGTGTCTGTCGCCGGGCGCTGTGGCGCCGGCGACGGCACCGACGAATTCATCGCGGCTGGCCTGCGGTTGCAATTGGCAGAATAACAACAGATCGGCGCCGCGCCATTGGTAGTACTCCGTGCTCATCGGCAGCTACGCTCCGCGCTAACTTGCCGACGCATGCCGCAGGCCATAACAGCGCGACAATGACTTTA
>DATIED010000666.1:0-4330 GCA_035455965.1 Spongiibacteraceae bacterium | reverse complement strand
TACATTTGGTGCAGCCGATACATTCGGCTTCGCGAATATAAGCGACCATCTTGGGTTTTAGTTCGCCGCCGATATCGAGCGGCAATATTTGTTCGTGCAGTAATTCGGCGAGCGCGACGACGGTGTGTTCGCGGCCCGGTGGGCAGCGATTAAATGCTTCGCCTTGCGCAATCGCTTCGGCGTATGGGCGGCAGCCGGGATGGCCGCATTGGCCGCATTGCGTTTGCGGCAGTAGCGCATCTATCTGCTCGACGAGACTGATTTCCGATTGCGGTACTTTTGCCGCGCCGAATCGCAATGCCAGCGTCGCGAGCGCGCCGAGCGCAGTCAGCACTGCAATCGCACTCGATAACAGGGCGAGGGTCGGCATTTCAGAAAATCCCTGTGAGGCCGCTGAGCGCGGCGACGATCAGGCCGGCGCTGATCATGTCGATGGCGGGGCCGCGCAATGGCTGGGGTATTTGCGCGCTGGCGCTGTGTTCGCGCAATATTTGAAACAGCGCGAGCAAAATCGCCGCGCCGATACCGAACGATAGGGCACGCCCCAGGTAACTAAAAAAGCCGATCGCGCCCGTGCGCATTAGCGGCAGCATCAGAATAATGACATTGGCGATAATTTGCGGCAGTAGATTGCCCTGTACCGGAAAGAATTTTTGATAACGGCTGTGCAGTCTGTTTTCCACGAGATAGGCGATGGTTGCGATGACTAGCGTGGCGATAATGATATTTAAAAAAATCAGCCCGAGTGGTTGCAGCACATATTGAGTTATTACCCAAATGATAATTGCCGCTTTCACCAGCGTCAGCGCCGTGCAAACGCCAAGGCCGAGTGTTTCATCGAGATTTTTCGGCGCGCGCTGGCCGAGTGCGGGCGCGATAACGGCGATGCTGAGCAGCAAGGCGGCGATTAACGGCAGAGATAGTTGGTTTGGCATTGATGGGAAATCTCCGCGAGGTTCCGGACCCCTCTGTCACTGCGTGACATCTCCCCTATAAATAGGGGCGACAAGTTCGTGTTATGACTTGCTCCGCTATGTAAGCCGAGAAACAAGTTTGTGTTATTACTTGCCTCCCCTGCGCCGTAGGGGAGGTGCTGAGCGTAGCGAAGCGGAGGGGTCTGGTCGCAGCACGATGCTAAATCCATGCGAGGTTCCGACCCCTCTGTCACTTCGTGACATCTCCCCTATAAATAGGGGCGACAAGCTCGTGCTATTACTTGCCTCCCCTGCGTTAGTAGGGCCCATAGGGCCTAAAGGGAGTGCTGAGCACCAGCGCAGCGGAGGGGTAATCTAGCGCCGCTCACTTCACTTTCATGCCCGGCGTCGCGCCCTCATCCGGCGATAATAAAAATATCTCGCTGCCGCCCGGTCCCGCTGCCAGCACCATGCCTTCGCTCATACCGAATTTCATTTTGCGTGGCGCGAGGTTCGCGACCATCACGGTTAAGCGTCCCACCAATTGATCGGGCTGATACGCCGATTTAATGCCGGCAAATACCTGGCGTTGTTCTTCGCCCAGGCTGAGTGTCAGCTTCAGCAATTTATCGGCGCCTTCGACATGCTCGGCAGCGACGATTTTGGCGACACGCAGGTCCACTTTGGCGAAATCGTCGATCGATATCGTTTCGGGTTTTTCTTCCACAGCTTTAATTTCCACTTTGGTTGCGGCTTTTGCCGCCGGTTGCGCGGGGGTGGCTTGCAGTGAATCGCGATTGGCCGCTACCAATGCATCGATTTGTTTTTGTTCGACGCGTGTCATTAAATGTTCATATTTATTGATGCTTGGCGTGACATGGATATTTGGGCCGGCAGAGCTCCAGGTAAAAGTCTTGACTCCAAAAAATCTTTCGACCTTATCTGCCAGGGATGGGAGTACAGGTTTCAAGTAAATTGTCAGCAACTTGAAAAGTTGTAAAGCAGTGGAGCAAACAATATGAAGCTCTTCGCGTCGGCTTTCATCCTTCGCGATTTCCCACGGCTTTTTCTCATTGACGTATCTATTGGCCATCTCGGCGAGGCGCATGATTGATTTGAGTGCCTCGCTATATCTGCGAGCTTCGTAATGCCTGGCGATATTTACCCCTTCATTAGCAAACCAGCCGCAAAGATCGGATGTGTCATAGTCTTCGTGCGGAGTTCGAAGCTCGGGGCCGGATAAAACATACGGCTCTGAATCTATCTTGGGCAAGTTAGTTATCAGTGTGCCATCGAAAAATTTAGTAATAAACCCAGCACACCGGCTGGCAATATTGATGTACTTGCCAACGAGGTCCGAATTAACGCGCGCAATAAAATCCTCCAGATTGAGGTCGATATCCTCCATCGTGCCATTCAGTTTGGCGGCGAAGTAGTAGCGCAGCCATTCGGGATTGAGGCCGGTGTCGATGTAGCTTTGCGCGGTGATAAAGGTGCCGCGGCTTTTCGACATTTTGGCGCCGTCGACAGTCAGGAAACCGTGCGCGTTGATTTGGGTCGGCGTGCGGTAGCCGGAGTTTTTCAGCATGGCCGGCCAAAACAGGGCGTGGAAATACAAAATGTCCTTGCCGATAAAATGGACCATTTCGGTGGCTTGAGGCTTTGAGGAATCGCTTTCGTGAGCGATTCTATCGCTCTCGACTTTGGTTGCGTCGAGGAAATCGGCTTCGTCGATATTGCGGCCCAGCGCTTTTTGTTTTTGCACGTAGTTGCGGAAGCTGCCGAAGTAGCCGACCGGCGCATCGAGCCAGACGTAGAAGAATTTATTGTCGGTGCCGGGGATTTTGAAGCCGAAGTACGGTTCGTCGCGCGAGATATCCCAGTCGGATAATCCCGAGGTAAACCATTCGTCGAGTTTGTTGGCCGCTTCGACCTGCAATCGTCCCGGTGCGCGAGTGAATTCCTTGAGAAACTCTTCGCAGCGTTGATCGGATAATTTAAAGAAGTAATGTTCGCTGGCCTTGCGGATCGGCGCTGCACCGGAGACCGCCGAGTAGGCGTTTTTTAAATCGGTCGGTGCATAGGTGGAGCCGCATACTTCGCACGAATCGCCGTATTGATCTTTGGCGCCGCATTTCGGGCATTCGCCTTTGATAAAGCGATCCGGGAGAAACATATTTTTGACCGGATCATAGAATTGCTCGACTTCGCGGCGTGCGATCAGCTCATTCGCTTCGAGTTTTTGGTAGACGTCGCGACAAAACCATTCGTTTTCGCAGGAATCGGTTTGGTAGTAATTGTCGAAGCTGACGTGGAAGCCGCCGAGCATCGAGCTATCGCCGCTCTCTCGGAATTGCTCTTGTTTATCGAGCCCGCCAAAAAAATCGCGCGTGTGCTCCAGCAGTACGCGATCGACCAATTGACGCGGCGTGATGCCTTCTTTCTCGGCGCGCAGCATGATCGGTGTGCCGTGTTGATCGTCGGCGCCAACGTAATGCACTTCGTGACCGCGCATGCGCTGGAAGCGCACCCAGATATCGGTCTGAATATATTCGACCAGATGACCGAGATGGATTGCCCCGTTGGCATAGGGCAGGGCGCTGGTGACGAGAATGCGGCGCTTGGATGTCATTGAAAAAATAGCCTTGCAGATTGATTGGGGTTTTTAAATCTTGGGCTGCGATGAAAGGGGCGATACTATAGCGCATTCCGCGGGCCCGCCCCAGCCGGGCAGGCACCGGCCCGACCGCCGGCCAGTACGTTTTTTGATTCAGGAGTTGTCATGTCCATCACCCGACCACAGGTTGAACAGGCGTTGCGCGGTTGGCGCGATCCGCATCTCGATAAGGATTTACTGCTGAGCGGAGCGCTGCGCGATATCGCCATCGATGGCGACCAGGTACGTATCGCTGTGACCCTGGGTTATCCGGCCAATAGTGTCGCCGCGCAACTGCGCAGCGAAATCGCCGCCGCCGTCGCGGAGCAACTGCCGGGCACGCGCGTCGAGGTCGAGTTGAACTGGCAGATCGAAGCCGCGCAGGCGCAGCAGAATCTGCCGAATATGCAGCAGGTGAAGAATATTATCGCGGTGGCGTCGGGCAAAGGCGGTGTCGGCAAATCGACGACGGCGGTCAATCTGGCGCTGGCGCTAGTGGCGGAGGGTGCGCGAGTCGGCCTGCTCGACGCGGATATTTATGGCCCCAGCCAGCCGTTATTGCTCGGCGTGGCCGAGGGCACGCGACCGGCGCAGCGCGGTTCGCAAATGCTGGAGCCGGTCGAGGCGCATGGTTTGCAGACCATGTCGATCGGTTATCTGCTCACCGAGGATACGCCGGTGGTGTGGCGCGGACCGATGGTCAGCGGCGCATTGCAGCAACTGTTGAATCAAACCGCGTGGGAAGCGCTCGATTATTTGA
>DATIED010000665.1:0-2048 GCA_035455965.1 Spongiibacteraceae bacterium | reverse complement strand
GATGCGACGTGGGGGTGATCACCGGGTTGTGCGCAGAAATAGGCCTGACTATCCGCAAATACATACAGCTAGCCGATGGCTAGCCTTCATCGGGAAATAGCACTTTAAACAACGCCTGAGCCCGTGGGGAAAGATTTCTGGGGTCGGGGCGTTGCAAGTCTTCGCCGGGAGCTAATACTTTTCCGTAGAGCGCTTCGTATACTCTTCTTATTACTCCAGGCGCCACCAGCTCGCGGTCATAGCCGGGCGCAATGCCCAGCAGTTGGTAGCCGGCGCGCTCCAGCGCTAACTGCGCGTGCGGCATTTTTAGCGTAGCCAGCCCATAGATAAAACCCGCGCCCATCGCCCTGCCCAAGGATTCACTGAGTTCCAGCATTGGTGCTGACAATTTCGCACCGCGATGCTCGACGCCGACCACGCCGAGCCGGTAGTAGAGAGTGAGCGCATCGCACTCTCTCTCCCAGCAGGCCATGGCCGCGAGCTGTCGGTCCTGTTTGATGGTGATGACTAGATGATCTTTATTCGGCGCGTCATCGAAAAACACTTTGTCAGCGTAATAGCTTTCTCTGAGATAGCAGCTGCCGCCGCCTACGGAAATATCGGGGTGCCATAGTTTCAGCGCGGCGATCAGCGCTGGAATTTCCGTGCGCTGCAGCCGCTCCGCGCGATAGCCTGCGGGCAGAGAGGTGCGCGCGGATATTTCGGCGATGTCAGGCCAGTCCACTTATCTTCCCCCCAGCATTCGCTCCGATCGCAAGATTATGCATTGTCATTGTGCGTCCGGAAATTTCGATTTGATTAGAAATGCGTATAGCCAGTGTCCGTCAGTGCAATCTGTTTGCCATTGATATCGCGAACAACCAAACCGCTATTTTCTGTTATGCGACCGATTTCGGTAACACGCGTTGCAGCCTGAGTCGATAATGCCTGGATTTTTTCAGCGTGCTCCGGCGCGGCGGTAAAACACAATTCATAATCATCGCCGCCGCTCAACGCATACTGATGTGCATTCGTTAAGTTGAGCAGGGCATCGGATAGTGGCAATTGCATTAGGCGCACTTCCGCGCCAACGCCGCTGGCTTTAAGAATATGGCCAAGATCGGCGGCGAGGCCGTCGGAAATATCAATTGCTGCAGTTGCGATGCCGCGCAGAGTCTGCGCGAATGATAAGCGCGGTGTCGGTCGATAATAGCGGTCGAGCAAATATTGTTGTTCGGTCGTGGCTCGGTCTTGCGGCACGGCCAATATATCAAGCGCGGCGCGCGCATCGCCGAGTGTACCGGTAACGAAAATAATATCGCCGGGCTGTGCGCCGCTGCGCGTCAGTGCTTTTCCGGTTGGTACTTCGCCGATGATTTGAATCGTGATAACCAGCTGTGCACCGCGCGTGGTGTCGCCGCCGATCAGTGTGATTTGAAATTCTTCCGCGATTTCGCGCAAGCCCTCACTAAAATTCGCCAGCCATGGTTCGTCGAGAGCGGGCAGTGTCAACGCGAGTGTGTAGGCTAGCGGGGTTGCGGCCATCGCAGCGAGATCGCTTAAGTTGCTGCGCAGTGCTTTGTGAGCGATCAGGCGCGCATCGCCACCCACCGGAAAATGCACGCCGGCCACTAAGGTGTCGACCGAGATGGCGAGCTGATGATCTTTGCGCGGATTTAATAATGCGGCATCGTCACCGATGCCCAGGTTTATGCGAGATTGTGTTTCTGAGTTGGCGATGTTGCCGAGCGGCGCGAAATATTTGGCGATTAATTCAAATTCGCCGATGCTCGCATCGCTCCGCGCCATGGCGACTACCTTTTTTCGGCGGCGATTTCGACGGCGCGTAGCTGCCTGGCCACGTTATCCAATACGCCGTTGATGTATTTGTGGCTTTCGGCGGCGCCGAATTTTTTCGCCAGCGAAACGGATTCGTTGATCGCGACTTTAAACGGTACATCGATGCGGTGCGCGAGTTCGTAGGTGCCCATGCGCAACAGCGATAATTCGATCGGCGTAAGGTCTTTTAACGGGCGATCGAGGAAGGGTGTAAAAATAGCTTCCAGCTC
>DATIED010000664.1:0-8508 GCA_035455965.1 Spongiibacteraceae bacterium | reverse complement strand
CCCATTCTAAAACCAAATTTTAAGATGCTGCGCACTCAAGATGATCCGCTTCCAAATTTTTTAACTGCGCCCGATCGCTCATTGCCCCGGCGACGCAGCACCCAGCATATTAACCACTGGAAATGACGCCTTGTAGAACCTGCCCTCTTCATCGAGCAGCGTGATATTGATTTTATCGCCGGCGCGATAGCTGCGCTTTAAATTGATCAGCATCAAATGATAGCCGCCGGGAGCAAATATTTGTTGACCATGCGCAGGTATTTCAAGGCGCATGACCCGCTCCATTTGCATCATGCCATCGACCTGATGACTGCGATGAATCTCCGTTTGACCGGCGCCATCGCTGGTGACCGCCACGATCGCGACCGGGCGATTACTGGCATTAACCAACTTCATAAATGCTGCTGAGGTACTTTGGCCTGGCGGCATTTCACGCACGTAGGCTTCGCGCATTTGCAGGGCCTCCACCGACCATGCGGCATTACTCAGCGACAACACTAGCGCTGCTATCAATCCCATTTTTTTCATCGAGCTGCTCCGCCCACATAAACTCGCGCGTACTATACCAGCATAACTTCGGCAGCTTCGATGCTCATCGCGATCGGGAGCGACTGCCGCCTGCGGCCTCGATCACAGCCTGCGTATTTAATTCCTCCGACAATTGTGACAATCGCTGCGCCGCGGCGATATCCACTACAATGCACCAGGGAACTTCGCCTACAGCGATAGTCGAAGCTCAAATTTTTAAACTTTTGGCCAAGCCTTCCCACGTATGCTCAATCGTCGACTGCCGCTACTTTTATCTCTGCTTCTGTGCGCCCTGCTGTCGCAGCTCTGTGTCGCCGCTGGCGATCCCTTTAAAAGCGCCGGCCGCAATAGCGATCTGGTAGCGCACGATGAATTCCTGCCGGTCGACCAGGCGTATAAATCGAGCGTCGATTTTCAAAGCGGCAAACTCGCGGTGCATTGGCAGATCGCCGAGGGCTATTACTTATATCGCCATCAATTCGCCTTTACCGCCGACGGGCAAGCGCTCGATGCAGTGATCCCGGCCGGGAAAGCCAAGGAGGACGAATTTTTTGGTCATGTGGAAGTGTATTACCACGGCATCGACGTCATTTTAGCGACACTGCCCACGCAGCCTTTTACGCTGGCGATCACCTCGCAGGGCTGTGCCGATGCCGGCCTCTGCTATCCACCGGCCACCCGCTATTTTCGCATCGACCCCGCAACTCAAACGGCGGCAGCTACTGCAGCTCCCTTAACCAACGTCCATAGCGCGACCACCAGCCCAACTTCTGCCAATGCGGATACGAGTATTGGCGCCTGGCTAACCATTTTGCTGTTAGCCGCATTGGGCGGCGCAACGCTGAATTTAATGCCCTGCGTATTCCCGGTGCTGAGTCTGAAGGTATTGAGTTTCGCCAATCACCGCGATCAGCGTCAGACACTGCACGGGCTCAGCTACATGGCTGGTGTAATCGGCAGCTTTCTGCTGGTCGCTGGCTTATTGCTCGGCCTGAAAGCGGCTGGTCGCGCCGTGGGCTGGGGCTTTCAACTACAGGAGCCGTGGTTTGTCGGTGCGCTTGCCTATTTGTTTTTTGCCATGGGCTTAAGCCTGTCCGGTTTTTGGGCGCTGGGCGGCAGTTGGATGGGATTGGGCGGCAAACTCGCCGAACAACCCGGTTACAGCGGCAGCTTTTTTACCGGCGTGTTGGCCACTTTAGTAGCCAGTCCCTGCACCGCGCCCTTTATGAGCAGCGCACTAGGCTTTGCAGTCACACAACCGGCGCTGCCGGCACTGAGCGTATTTGCAGCACTGGGTTTCGGCATGGCACTACCGGTACTGCTGCTTTGTCTCAACCCAAAATTGCTCGCCCGCATCCCCAAGCCCGGCGCGTGGATGGTGCGCTTCAAACAGGTACTGGCATTTCCACTGTATGCGACAGCTATCTGGTTATGCTGGATTGTTGGCCGCCAAACCGGCGCCTCCGGCATGGCTCTTATTTTAGGCGGTGCCCTGCTACTGACCCTCGGATTATGGTTGTGGCAGTTCGGTATCTTTTCTCGACTCGTCGCAGCGCTTAGCTTCGCATTGGCGATCGGGGGCTTGAGCGACTCGTTATTAAAAGCGGCCTCGGGCGCACCCGGCGATATTGCCGCCGAGACTCAACCCTACAGCGCAGCGACCCTGGCAAGCCTGCGCGCTGCCGGCAAGCCAGTATTTCTGAATGTCACCGCCGATTGGTGCATCACTTGTTTGACTAATGAGAAAATTGCTCTCAGCAGCCGCGCCGTAAAGGAGGCATTTGCCAGCCGGGGCATTACCTACTTAAAAGGTGACTGGACGAATTACGATCCAGTGCTCACCGCGCTACTTAGCCAGTTCGGTCGCAGCGGCATTCCGCTGTATGTTTTTTTCCCTGCCGATGCCCAAGCAGCGCCGATCGTACTACCCCAACTGTTGACGCCCTCGGCCGTGGTCGACGCCTTAACACCCCCAGCCGCACCGGTCGCCGCGGCCGGCCGTTAACAGCAACCCTGTTGTCGACAACGCCATCATCGCGACCGCATTGACTTCAACTCACTGCAATTACGTTGATTATGGTGGCATAATCGGCAAACTTGAGTTGCATCGCCCTATTCATTTCATGCACAATCGCCCCCGCAAAGGCAGCCACAGAGCTGTCGGCGAACAATAATCTCGGGGCTGACTGCGGAGAGTACATGGCTTCAATCCTGGTTCTGCATGGACCCAACCTGAATCTATTGGGAACTCGCGAGCCCGAAATCTACGGCGCCGCCACCTTGCCCGAGATCGACCGGCAACTCACCGCGCAAGCGACCGCCGCCGGTCATCAATTACAAAGCCTGCAAAGCAATGCCGAGCATGCGCTGATCGATCGCATTCACTCCGCGCGTCTCGACGGTACGCACTTCATCCTGATAAACCCGGGCGCCTTCACGCACACCAGCATTGCGCTGCGCGATGCTTTGCTGGCGACGGCAATTCCCTTCATCGAATTGCATTTATCCAATGTGCACGCGCGCGAACCTTTTCGCCAACACTCGTATTTATCGGACATTGCCGTCGGTGTTATCTGCGGCTTTGGACCGCACAGTTACACCCTGGCGCTGCAGGCCGCGATTGCGCGCCTCGCCAAACCCTGACCTAAACCGTAGCCACTTTTAAAAACACTAGAGAGCAACGATGGATATACGCAAAGTTAAAAAGCTGATCGAACTGCTTGAAGAATCCAATATCGACGAAATCGAAATCAAAGAGGGCGAAGAGTCGGTGCGTATCAGCCGCAACCGCCCGAATAATCAGCCACAATTTTTTGCCGCGCCGCAGATGATGGCTCCGGCGCCTGCGGCTGCGCCCGCACCGGCGACCGCTTCGGCACCAGCTGCCGCCGAAGCGAAACCCGTCAGCAGCGGGCACGTCGTCAAATCGCCGATGGTCGGTACGTTCTATCGCGCCGCGTCGCCGGGCTCGCCGGTATTTGTCGAAGTCGGCAAACACGTCAAAGTAGGCGACGTCATTTGTATCGTCGAGGCGATGAAAATGATGAACCAGATCGAGGCCGACAAGGCCGGAGTCGTCGAAGCCATTCTGGTCGAGGATGGTCAACCGGTGGAATTCGATCAGCCGCTGATCACCATAGTGTAATGACCGAGCGACCCCCTGGGTCGCACGTCGACCGATGCTATACACAGATTGCCTTACGTTGATTGAACACGGGACATTACATGCTCGATAAAGTCGTCATCGCCAACCGCGGCGAAATCGCTCTACGCATTCTGCGCGCGTGCCGCGAACTCGGTATAAAAACAGTGGCGGTCCACTCCACCGTCGATCGTAATTTAATGCATGTGCGACTCGCCGATGAGTCGGTCTGCATCGGCCCGGCGCCGTCGCCGAAAAGCTATTTGAATGGACCCGCGATCATCAGCGCCGCCGAGGTGACCGACTCGGTCGCGATTCATCCCGGCTATGGCTTTCTCGCGGAAAACGCCGATTTCGCCGAACAGGTCGAGAAAAGCGGCTTCGTATTTATCGGCCCGACCGCCGATGTCATCCGCTTGATGGGCGACAAGGTATCAGCGATCGCGGCAATGAAAAAAGCCGGCGTGCCGACCGTGCCCGGCTCGGATGGACCGATCACCGAAGATAACGAACAGACGCTTAAAGTCGCCAAGAAAATCGGCTACCCGCTGATCATCAAAGCTGCTGCCGGCGGCGGCGGTCGCGGGATGCGCGTCGTGCACAGCGAAGCTGCGCTACTGAATGCCGTGTACGTCACGCAGTCGGAAGCAAAAGCCGCGTTCGGCGACGACACGGTGTACCTCGAAAAATTTCTGGAAAACCCGCGCCACGTCGAAATTCAGGTACTGGCGGACGGTCAAGGCAACGCGATCGCTCTCGGCGATCGCGATTGTTCGCTGCAGCGCCGTCACCAGAAAGTGCTGGAGGAGGCACCGGCACCCGGCATTCCCGACAAAGTGCGCGCCGATGTCGCCAAAGCGTGTGTCGATGCCTGTGTCGCTATCGGTTATCGCGGTGCCGGCACATTCGAGTTTTTATACGAAGATAATCATTTTTACTTCATTGAAATGAATACGCGCGTGCAGGTCGAACACCCGGTCACAGAAATGGTGACCGGTATCGATATCATCAAGCAGCAATTACGCATCGCCTCCGGCGAGAAGTTATCGATCAGGCAGGAAGATGTGAAAATTTCCGGTCATTCCTTCGAGTGTCGCATCAACGCCGAGGATCCGAAAACTTTTGTGCCGTGCCCCGGCAAGGTCACGCATTTTCACGCGCCTGGCGGCCCCGGCGTGCGTGTCGACTCGCATCTTTACAGCGGCTATACCGTGCCGCCGAATTACGATTCGATGATCGCGAAAATCATCACCTACGGCGACACTCGCGACGAAGCGTTAAATCGCATGCGCCAGGCGCTGGATGAGCTGGTCGTGGAAGGTATTCGCACCAATCAAGACCTGCAGCGTCAATTAGTGCGCGACGCCGGCTTCCGTAAGGGCGGCGTCAATATTCACTATCTCGAAAAGAAGCTGAAATCCTGAGTGAGCTGGTTACAGTTAGTTTTTGAAAGCAATCGCGAACAGGCGCCCGCGCTGGAGGATGCTCTGCTCGAGCTGGGCGCGCTATCGGTCACTCTGCAGGATAGCGCCGATGAGCCGGTTTTTGAGCCAGGCATTGGCGAAACCCCGCTGTGGCAAGCGACCAAACTGCTAGCCCTGTTCGAGGCCGGACAACCCGATATCGAGCAGCAGACCAACGCATTGATCGATGCGTTGCAACAGCTTATAAAACCACTGCCTGCCTGGCGAGCCGAACAGCTTGAGGATCAAGCCTGGGAGCGCGCCTGGATGGCGGATTTCCAGCCGATGCGCTTTGGTGAACGGCTATGGATTTGCCCAAGCTGGGCAGAACCGCCGGATCCGAGCGGTATTATCCTTGCGCTCGATCCCGGCCTTGCCTTCGGCACCGGCACCCATCCAACCACCGCGCTATGCCTGGAATGGCTCGACAGCCAGCCGTTACAAGACTGCGTGGTCATCGACTACGGCTGCGGCTCGGGCATTCTCGGCATCGCCGCTTTATTGCTCGGTGCCCGGCAAGTGATCGCCGTCGATAACGATCCGCAGGCGCTGCTCGCAACGCGCGACAACGCCGAGCGCAATCATATCGCACCGGAAAAATTAACCACTTATCTGCCCGAGCAAGTACCAGCCGATTGCAGCGCCGATGTCGTCGTGGCGAACATTTTAGCTGGACCGCTACAGAGTCTGGCGCCATTACTGACGCGCTTGACGCAACCCGGCGGTAGATTGGCGCTGTCGGGAATTCTCGCGGAGCAGGCGGAAACTGTCGCTGCCGCTTATCGCCCCGCCTTCGCATTGCAGCCTATCGTCCAACGCCAGGAATGGACACGCATCGAGGGCGTAAAAAGCCACTAAATCGATGCGCGCGTTTTTACGATAGCTTGTAATAGAATTTTGCAGCGCCAGTTCGCAATCCCGAACGCGCGTATGACACGGTAATCGCCAACGGCTAATCTCAATGACATTGCGATCCTGTGAAGGGATCAAATTTTTAGGTATCTTGCCAGCGATGGATCATCGTATTACCCAATGCCCGCGCTGCGGCACATCCTTTCGCGTCACCGAAGCACATCTGGCCGTCGCCGCCGGCGCGGTGCGATGCGGCTCCTGCCTGCATATTTTTAATGCCCGCGAACACTGGGTCGAGGACAAGCCCGCACCCCCGCCCCAACCGGAAGCACCGATCAGCGCGCAATCTCTCGAAGAATTCACCATCGATGACGATGCACTGTTCGATGACAATACACCGTTGTTCGCCGAGGACAACGAACCCGCTCGCAACCCAGGCGGTGTTATTTTTAATCCTGTCGACGATGATTTTGCGCTGATCGACGATAGCGAGCCCGAACAGTTGACGCCGAATTTTATCGAGCTCAACAGCTGGGAACAGGACGTCGGCAGCAGTTTCGGCAGAGCCACGGAAACCGACGACGAGCCGCTCGATAAGGACGAAGCCTGGACCGAACACTTACTACACGATGACACATCGCCCTTTGCACCATCGATAGCGGCCGACCGCTCGATGCTCGAAGATTATGGCGATGCCATTCTGGAGCAGGTGCCCGAAACCGACGAGCAGGAACTGAACGCTGAATTTCTCGATATTCCGTCTATCGGCAGTAACGCAAGTCCGACCAATAACGCCGACCAGCCTATCGATTATCCTATCGAACAGGAGCCTGTCGATCAGGCTGAGCCCCTGGTTATGGACTCGCTTTACGCAACCGAGCCGCCAGCGCCGACTGCGGAGCACGATCCGCTGCATAATCTGCACGATCTCGGCACCGAGCCCCTGGAACTTCACCGCTTCGTGCATGAGCCGCGCTGGCCCAAGGTGTTGTGGAGCCTGGGCCTGATTGCCGCGCTGGCATTGCTGGTCGGCCAAGTGATCTACGCTAACTTCAATACCCTGGCTCACGGCAGCGCGCGTCCGTGGCTGGCTCAGGCCTGTGCGCTGGCAAACTGCCGCCTGCCGCCGCAATCCGATCTTTCGCAAGTCCGCGCCAGCAGTCTTATTGTCCGCAGCCATCCCACGCAGCACGGCGCACTGGCGGTGGATGCCATCATCACCAATCTAGCCACCTTCCCGCAGCCATACCCATTGCTGCAATTGCAGTTCGCCGACCTCAACGGCGCTCCGGTCGCCGGCCGGCGCTTTACGCCAGCCGAATATTTGGCCGGCGAGCTCAGCGGTTCGCAACTGATGCCGGTCCAACAGCCCGTGCATATCGCGCTGGAAATCGTCGACCCCGGCCCGCAGGCGGTGAATTATTCGTTGACTGTAGCACCATCCACAGGAACCCCGGCTCCGCCTTCGGGCAGGGCGCCTTAACGGCAAAACCACGCACTAAACATCGAGAAATTTGCGCTGAGCCCTTTATCCGGACTTGGTCAGCAGGTATGATAGCGCCCTCTTTTCGCTGCTCCCCCACGCCCCCGGATCGTCCAATGCCCCCGGATCGTCCAACGATTGCACTTGGTCACTATGTATTGACGATTGATCAGTACGTATTGAGCAGTCCTGTGGTGTTGGCACCGATGGCGGGTGTAACCGATCGACCCTTTCGACAATTGTGTCGTCGCTTCGGCGCCGGCCTCGCCGTTTCGGAGATGGTAAGCAGCGACGAGACGCTACTACAGACGCGCAAGTCGCGACTGCGCCTGGATCACGTCGGCGAGGATGGACCGATCTCAGTGCAAATCGCCGGCAGCGATCCCCAGGCGATGGCCGAGGCAGCGCAGCGCAATGTCGATAACGGCGCCCATATCATCGATATCAATATGGGTTGCCCTGCAAAAAAAGTATGTAAGCGCGCGGCCGGCTCTGCTCTGCTGCGCGATGAGCTACTGGTAGCGGCGATCTTGGAGGCAGTGGTCGGGGCAGTCGATGTGCCTGTGACCTTGAAGATTCGCACTGGCTGGTCGACCGACGAGCGCAATGGCGAAACCATTGCGCGCATCGCCGAGGCCAGCGGGATCAAAATGCTTGCCGTACACGGACGCACGCGCGCTTGTCGCTTTGAAGGGGCGGTGGAGTACGACACCATCGCCGCAATCAAGGCGACAGTAAAAATTCCGGTGCTCGCGAATGGCGACATCGATTCACCGGAAAAAGCCGCTGCGGTGCTGGCTTACACCGGCGCCGATGGTGTGATGATCGGCCGCGCCGCCCAAGGTCGCCCTTGGCTGTGCGGCCAGATAGCGAACTATCTGCGTAACGGCACATATGCGCCCGATCCACGCGCAGACGAACTACAGCAGATTCTGCAAGAGCACCTGCAAAATCTGCACGAGTTTTACGGAGAGCCAATGGGCGTGCGCATCGCGCGCAAACATGTGGGCTGGTATCTTGCAACCCAGCCATCAGGTGCC
>DATIED010000663.1:0-3257 GCA_035455965.1 Spongiibacteraceae bacterium | reverse complement strand
GGCGCTCGTTATTGCCGATGATCAGACCGCCGATGCGATCGCCCTGTTGCAGCGCCGCCCATGCCAGCAGCGCGCCGTAATAAGCCGCCAGTTTCGCTTTGAAGCAGGTGCGGCTGCCGAAAAACATCGGCTGGCGTTGATCGATAACCAATAGCGAAGGGCGCTCGCGCTCCTCGCGAAATAATTTCGTAAAGGGACGACCGGTGCGCGCGGTGACGCGCCAATCGATATTGCGCACATCGTCGCCGGCCTGATAAGAGCGCACTTCTTCAAACTCCAACCCGCGCCCGCGCAGATTGGCGCGCAGCTCGCCGAACAGAGGGCTATGCGCGCGCTTCAGACTTTGCAGTCCCAGACCATCGGCCGCCAGGCGCGCTGCCGTCAGCTCGGCGAGATCGCAGTAGGCGCCGTGCAGCGGCTCGAGTGCCGGATTAAATATTTTTGGATTTTCCATAGATTCAGCGATGACCGGATCAGGCGACCGGTACCAGCTCGAGAATACGTTGTATCACGCGATCGGCGTCGATGCCGCTCGCTTCCGCATCGAAGCTGAGAATCAGGCGATGACGCAACACATCGGCGCACACGCTTTGCACATCGTCGGGGCTGACATAGTCGCGATTGGCCAGCCACGCCTTGGCGCGCGCGCAGCGATCGAGCGCGATAGTGGCGCGCGGGCTGGCGCCGAATTCGATCCAGCTGGCCAGCTGGGGATCGTAATTTTGCGGCTGCCGCGTAGCGATGATTAATTGCACGATGTATTCCTCGACCGCCGGCGCCATATGCAGATTGAGCACCTGCTGGCGCGCCGCGAATACAGTTTCCTGGCTGATACGTTGCGGGCGCGCAGCGGTGTCGGCGCCGCGCGCTTCGGCGCGTGCCAATTGCAGAATCTGCCGCTCGGCTTCGATCTGCGGATAATCGACGCGCACATGTAATAAGAAGCGATCGAGCTGTGCCTCGGGCAGCGGATAAGTGCCTTCCTGCTCGATCGGGTTTTGTGTAGCCATCACTAAAAATAGCGGCGGCAGTGGATAAGTGGTGCGGCCGACGCTGATCTGGCGCTCGGCCATCGCTTCCAGCAGTGCCGATTGCACTTTGGCGGGCGCGCGGTTGATTTCATCGGCCAGTACCAGATTGTGAAAAATGGGTCCCGGCTGAAAGCGGAAGGTGCCGTCCTCGGGGCGATAAATGTCGGTGCCGGTGATGTCGCCGGGCAACAGGTCGGGCGTAAATTGCACGCGGTGGAAGTCGCCTTCCAGGCCTTCGGCCAGGGTTTTTACCGCTTTGGTTTTCGCCAGCCCCGGCGCGCCTTCGACCAGCAGATGACCATCGGCGAGTAAAGCGATCAGCAGGCGCTCGACCAATTGTTGCTGGCCGACGATGCGCGTGCTCAGCCAGCTGTTTAATTCGCGCAGACTGTTTTGCTTCGGAGCGGTGTTCTGGCTGGCGGTCTGCTGCGGGCTGATCTGCTGGTCACTGGTCTGCTGGTTCATAGTGGTCCTTGTCTTCAGTGGTAACGCGATGTATCGATAGCGCGCAGCGGCGCAATAAGCCACGGCCCGGTGGTGTTCGTGCGGGTGAGCTAAACGCGTACGGTAATTAAAAATTTTACGAAATATCGCTGCCCTTTGCAGCAGGTATATCTGGCGGCAGGTATATTTTGACTGGACCGTGGCCAGAAGTTCCGCGCCGGTTGGCAGCGGCGACCTTCGTTCGTTATGCTGTATTCGCCGGTTGCACTGGATAGAGGACGTACGCATGGAGTCACACGTCGATCAGCATACTTCTATCGATGAGCATACTCGCGTCGAACAGCATACTCGCGCAGAGCAGGATACGCTCATCGAGCAACTAAGGAGCGAGATCGTCCAGCGCCTGCCAAGCGAGCAGGCGCCGCAGGTCCTGGAGTTCACTCGGCAGTTCTACGATAAATTTCCGCTGCAGGAGCTGCGCGGTCGCCCGCTGAGCGATCTGTACGCGTCGACTTACGGCGGCTGGCACTTTCTGCAGCACTACGATGACAGCCGCCCGAAGGTGCGGATTTTCAATCCGGACTTCGAACAGCACGGCTGGCAATTGCAACATACCGTAGTAGCTGTGCTGTGTCGCGATATGCCATTTGTACTCGATTCGGTGCGGGGCGAGTTGAATTCGCGCAATATCTCCATCATCACCATTCATTCCGCTTCATTGCAGGTGCGTCGCGACGATCAGCAGCGCTTGCTACAGCTTATGCCACGCAACGGTGCCGATGGCTCCGCCAGCACCGAAGCATTTTTGTATCTCGAGATAAATCGCCACAGCAACCCGGACGATCTCGCCCAATTGCAACAGGCCATCGAGCAGGTGCTGCGCGAAGTCGAGTGCGTGGTCGATGATTTTGCCGCGCTGCGCGCGCGCTGCGCCGAGGTGCGCAATGCCATCGCGGTAAAAGACGACGCCGAGGCGGGTGCCGCGCAGGCATTTACCGATTGGCTGCTCGACGATAATTTTACGTTTCTGGGCTACGAATATTTGCAGGTGTCAGCCGACGGCGATAAAACCCGCATCGAGCGCAGCGGCGAATCCGCGCTGGGTTTGTTGCGGGCGCGCGGCTCGTCGGGCGCCGACGATTTGGCCGCCGAGTTGGCCGGCGTCAACGATGACAATTCGGCGACGAAAATTTTGATATTTTCCAAATCGTCGCTGCGCACGCGCGTGCATCGCCGCGTATATCCGGATTATGTCGGTGTACGCGTGTTCGGTGCGGATGGCCGCGTCGCTGCCGAGCATCGCTTTATGGGACTCTACACGTCGCGCGTCTACACGATGCCGCCGGCGCAGATTCCGGTGATCGCGGATAAGGTGGAAGCGGTGCTGGCACGCGCCGGTTTTGGCAAGGACAGCCACGAGCGCAGCGAATTGGCGCGCGTACTGGAGATACATCCGCGCGACGAATTATTTCACGCCGACAGCGCGGAGTTGTACGAAACTGTGCTGGCTATTCATCAGATGCAGGAGCGGCGTCTGGTGCGTTTATTCGTGCGCCGCGATAGCTATGGCAAATACGTCAGTTGTCTGGTGTACATGCCGCGCGACACGTACAACACGGAATTGCGCGTGCGCATTCAAACGTTGTTATGCAACGCCTTCGCGGCGCGCGAAGCGGAGTTTTCGACATTTTTCTCCGAGTCCATTTTGACGCGCACGCATTTTATTCTGCAGATCGAGCCCGGTCAGCGCCAGCATCGCGATAGCGCCGTACTGCAGGATGA
>DATIED010000662.1:0-2018 GCA_035455965.1 Spongiibacteraceae bacterium | reverse complement strand
TCTGCTCGATTTATTGATGGACGGCATCGATGGCATCGAAGTCGCGACGCGCTTGCGTCAGCAGGGTTTGCTGTCATCGATCATCGTGGTCAGCGCCAATGCCTATCAGAGCCATCGCCGTCTCGCCAGCGCCGCCGGCTGCGACAACTTTATCGCCAAGCCGCTACAGATCGACGAACTGCTCGGCAAAATCAAATTGCATCTCAGCGTCGATTGGATTTACGCCGGTCAGGCGATCGCACCGCAGCCGGAGGATAGTGGCGCCGATGAACCCATGCAGATTCCACCCACGCAATTTCTCGGCGAGCTTGCCGAATTCGCGCGCATCGGCGATCTGCGCGGACTCGGCGATCGACTGCAGGCACTGGCAGCAAACGAACCCAAATACGTGGCCTTCGTTGCACATCTGCAAACATTATCGAAGGATTTTCGATTAGCAGATATCAAGCGGTTGTTAAATAAAAATTAGGATGCTTTTAACTAAATGAATGGTTCGATGCTGGAAAAGCGAGCTCGCCTCGCACAACCACTTGTTTTTTCGTGCTTATAAACGACGTAGCCTAACCAAAACTGGACAAGACCATGAACGAAGCCGCCATTAAATTTCCCGCAGGAACCGACGCGCAACATACGCTCGGCACGGTGATGATCGTCGACGACACGCCGGCCAATCTCGCGCTGCTATCCGATGCGCTGGAAGAACAGGGTTATCGCGTGCTGGTTGCCACCGACGGTTATTCGGCATTGGAACAATTGCGCTACATCGCGCCGGACGTAATCCTGCTCGACGGCATGATGCCCGGCATGGACGGCTTTGAAACCTGCCGAAAAATCAAGTTCGACGAGCGCACGCGCAACATCCCCATTTTATTTATGACCGCGCTCGGCGACATGGATAATTTACTGCGCGGCTTCAACGAGGGTGCACTCGACTATATCGTCAAACCGTTTCGCAATGAAGAAGTATTGGCGCGCGTCGGCGCGCATGTCGCGCATGGCCGCACTATTAAACGCGCCGAGCTGGCGCTCGCCGAGGCCGGACTCGCCGCGCTGGCGCTCGATGGCCACGGCAGAGTAACCTGGATCACCGCCGCCGCCAGCGCATTATTAAGCGAATGCACGGCGGAAAAAATTGGCCAGCACAACGTACCGCGTGCACTGCTGGATTTGGCGCTAGGTTCTATCCGTAACGAATTAAAACGCAGCGAATTAAGCGATGCGAGCAGCGCTGCAAAATTTCCGTTCAAACAATTATTGGTGAAGGTCAGCGCCTGTCTCTACGATGAGGCCGAATACTTATTGCTGCTGCAGAAAACCGCCGGCGATTGGAACCTCACCAACCTGCGCAGCGAATTGGGATTGACGGCGCGCGAGGCCGAGGTATTGATGTGGATTTCGCGCGGTAAAACCAATCGCGATATCGGTCTTATTCTCGACAATAGCCCGCGTACCATCAATAAGCACTTGGAACATATTTTCGAAAAGCTGGGCGTAGCCACGCGCAGCGCAGCGGTATCGGTGGCACTGCAGTACGCTAAAGCAGATAGCTAGCGCTACTTGCTATGCGTTTTTGTAGGTCGGACTTTAGTCCGACAATGGCTCTGATACGCGGTGTTGTCGGACTAAAGTCCGACCTACATTTACGTCCTGCTTTGCATTGTGTTAGTTGTCAGTTAAAAATACAGCGATAGCGCCCTACCACGAAGTCTTTAACCAACAACTAAGAACCAACAACTAACAACTGATTGAAGGGCGCCGCAGCGCCCTTCAATCCTAGAATTGCAGCTGTACGCCCAACACAAACGCGTTGGTATCCTTGTTGTCGGCGACGCCGTCGTCATCGGGCTTGTACTCGGTGTACGTTGCACTGATCTTGGCATTCGGGCCCGCGATCACGTAGTTGATGCCGATGTCGTACTGCTTGAAGTCGCCACTGAATTGCTGCGGCGCCGCGTCGGAACCAGTGCCGACCACCTCGTCGCGATCGAACTTCAGGAAGCGCACGTACGGCTGGAATT
>DATIED010000661.1:0-2033 GCA_035455965.1 Spongiibacteraceae bacterium | reverse complement strand
AGAGGCAAGTGCATTACTCGGCGCCGATGCCGAGTTTTATCAGAAAGTGACCGATACACTCGATGTCTGGTTCGATTCGGGCGTCACGCACTCCTGTGTGGTGAACGAGCGCCCGGAATTGCAGTATCCCGCCGATTTATATTTGGAAGGCTCGGATCAGCATCGCGGCTGGTTTCAGTCATCGTTGTTGACGGCCATCGCGATCAACGGCAATGCACCGTATCGCGCGGTATTGACGCACGGTTTCACGGTCGATACGCAGGGCCGCAAGATGTCGAAATCGCTCGGCAATGTGATCGCACCGCAGGCGGTGATGAAAACGCTGGGCGCGGATATTTTGCGGCTGTGGGTTGCGGCCACCGATTACCGCAATGAAATGGTGGTGTCGGACGAAAACTTTAAGCGCACTGGCGATGCCTATCGCCGCATTCGCAACACCGCGCGCTTTCTGCTCGCCAATATGAATGGTTTCGAGCCCAGGCAACATGCGGTGCCTTTCGCGGATATGCTGGCGCTCGATCGCTGGATCGTCGATGCCGCGGCGCGCCTGCAAGCGGAGATCATTGCCGCGTACGACTCGTATCAATTCCACCTGGTCTATCAGAAGGTGCATAACTTCTGCGTAGTGGAATTGGGCGGTTTCTATCTCGATATCATTAAAGACCGTCAATATACCTGTAAGGCCGACAGTCTGGCGCGGCGCTCGGCGCAGACGGCGCTGTACCATATTATCGAAGCGCTAGTGCGCTGGATCGCGCCGATATTGAGTTTCACCGCCGAGGAATTGTTCGCATTTATTCCAGGCAGGGATGTCGTTGGTCAGTCAGCGGAGACGGCACAGACGGTATTCGTAACCGAGTGGTACAACGGCCTTCCTACATTGGCCGCCGGCGAAACGTTTGACGATAGTTTTTGGCGCCAACTGATGAGCGTTAAAACGGCAACTAACGTATCGATCGAAGATGAGCGTCGCCGCGACCAAATCGGCGGTGCGCTTGAAGCGGAAGTCACTTTGTACTGTGATGAGCCGCTGAAAGAGCAACTGCATTTGCTGGGCGAAGAGCTGCGATTTGTTCTAATGACGTCTGACGTCACCATTAAGTCTTCAGCTGATTTGATGGGCAATGGCGAATCGAATCTTAAAACCACCTTGCATGAAAGCGGTATAGCGGGTTTGCGCATGACCATAGAAAAAACCGAGCGTGCAAAATGCGTACGCTGCTGGCAGCATCGCGCGGATATCGGCAAGTATGCAAAACATCCCGAGTTATGCGGTCGCTGTGTCGACAATGTCGACGGCGTCGGCGAGGTGCGCCGCTATGCGTGATAATGAGCCGATCTCGATGTTCAGTGCGCTGCGTTTTAAGACGCGCTTGCCGTTGGCCTGGTATCGCCTGGCGGTGGTCGTAATCATCGTCGACCAATTAGCGAAAATGTGGGCGACGCTGACTTTGGAGTACGGCGTACCGAAAGTCGTTCTGCCGGTATTTAATTTTACCTTGCAGCACAATACCGGTGCCGCGTTTAGTTTTCTGCACGATGCGGGTGGCTGGCAGCGTTGGTTCTTCAGCGCGATCGCGCTAGTGGTCGGCGTGGTTATTGCGGTCTGGATGACGCGGCTTAAACGCGGGCAGACCTTGCTGATGGCGAGTTTAACGCTGGTGCTCGGCGGCGCGCTCGGCAATGTGATCGATCGGCTGCGCTTCGGCTACGTGGTCGATTTCATTTCCGTGCATTACGCCGATTATTATTTTCCGGCCTTCAATATCGCCGATTCGGCGATTACGATCGGTGCCGGACTTATGCTGCTCGATATGGTACTGCATCCGCAGCACCACAATGCGGCGCGCGGTAAAGTGTAATTATGAGCGAGAGCATCGTTTCTACGGAAGTTACCACTGTCAGCAAGATCACCTTGCACTTTGCACTCAAGCTGATCGAAGGCGATATAGTCGATTCGAACTTCGATAAAGCGCCGGCCACGTTCGTTTTTGGCGATGGCAATTTGCTGCCGAGTTTCGAGCGCAAATTGT